>CAYGVQ010000028.1:0-4007 GCA_964353515.1 uncultured archaeon | reverse complement strand
TTAAGTTTGCTGAGAACTAGGGCTTCTCGAATTTTTTAAGCCTGAATCTGCAGCGCGGGCAAAAACCAGAATTAAAATCGTAATGTTCCTCGCAGACTATCGCGCCGCATGAGAGGCATGAATGCGGATTTTTCGTCGCCTTGCCGCAGACGGAGCAGAGGCCTGATATCATTTTTTCTTCACCTTGACCCTTTCCGCCCTCTTCTCCAGCCACACATATGCAAGTATGGTGGCCAGCGCGATCGTGAGGAGCGTTATCAGTATCTCGTTTACCGGGATTTTCTCGCCTTCGGGCGTCACCTTCCGCTTGGTCATGTTGGCGTATCTTATTATGTCCCTGCAGTTATCGAGGGCAGCCTCGGTCAGTTCCTGCGCCTTCTCGAGCCTGTTCTGGCCCAGCTCGCTTTCCGCCTGTATTATCAGTTCCATGAGGTCTAGGCATTCGGGGTTGTCTTCGAACAGGTCCTTGGCAAGCTGTATCTTCTCCTCGAGTTTCGTTTCGTTGAAAATGGGCCTTATGTAAATCGTGGTCGACTGGTTGAACCTCGGCTCCGTCACTCCGCCCGTCACCTTGATTTCATAGCTGTCCTGCTTGAGGTTGTACGTGGTTATGCTCAGCGTGGCATTAAGGCTTCCGCCAGTGTTCAGCTGGCTTATGTAGCTCCTGTCAAGGTTTGTCATTATCTCGTTGGTCTCCTTGACATAAGAGGTTATATAGATGCCGTTCAGCGGAACCTGGCCCGTGTTGCTGAAAGTCAAAATCGCGGACGTTTTGTTGTAAGAAGTCACCCTCTGCATGGGCGCAACGGTTATGGTAAGCGAGGCTATTTTCGTGCCTGTCGCTCCCCCGCCCCCGCCCCCGCCGCCAAGCTGCTGGACGATGGTCTGCGTCTGTGTTTCGGTGTAGCTGACGTTAAGCGTGATGTTGTTGCTCGATATGTTGTACTGTGAATCATTCGCTGTAAAGACAATGGTATCCATGCCGTGCCAGTCTGTCTGCGGTGTCAGGGTGACGACTGCTTTGCCCGTCCAGTTTATGGGAGTTATGTTTATCGGCGGAACCTGGCCGTCGATGAGAACGCTTACATGCGTCGGGCCCGTATAATTGAAGGTGACATTGTTGTCATCATTGATCACGCCGTTCTCGTTGTCCGGATCGCGCAAATTATAAGAGAGGACTACGTTCCTGTTCACCGTGTTCATGTTCCATGTCTGGTTCTGTATGGGGTACACGAGTTCCGGCGGCCTGTTGGTATTCCTGATGGTTACCGGCCAGTCGTCTGAGGAGATTGATTTGGAGTCGGTGGCTTCGACTCTCATGGTCCATATGCCTGATTCGTCAAAATCGGGAGTGTACGTCCAGCTGTTGGTACTGTGGCAGTTGGGAAAGGTTGTTATGTACGTCGAGTTCCTGTACCAGACACAGTTGACAGGGTCGCTGTCGGCGTCGGTGACGGTTATGGCGAAAATCACGCTGTTGTTCTCGTAAAAGTCATTGCTTGGTATGACTCCGGATATCTGGACGTTTGGCGGATGATTGAGCGAAAGCAGCCTGAAGTTAATGAGCTTCCACCCGGTCGCATTGTAAGGCTGCGTATAATTGCCGCTGTCCGTCACGGTCACGTTCAGGGTATAATTGCCGATGTCCTTCTCCGGTGCATAGAAGCTTATCGCGCCCGTCGAGTTGTCCATGGCGAAGATGGAGCAGTTGGTATCGGTGACGTTTTCCTTGGAGCAGTTCACAAATGTAACGTTGAAGAAGAAGGGCGAATTATTTTCCTCATCGTTCATTTCTGCACTAACGTTTTCTAAATACGTTGAATTGGCATAAACGCTTGTGTTGGTGAAATTGAATACAGGCGGGTCGTTCACCGCATAAACCGTTATGTTGATAACACGCGAGTCGACGAGGCCGCCGCTGTCATTTACGGTCACATTGACAACGTAGGTGAAATTCAGCGAGTTGTTCGCCCACGCATCATTGGCTGCGCTGAAATTTATCACGCCTGTCGACTGGTTTATGGTGAACAGTGCAGAGCCGTTTATGAAGGTCAAATTATAAGTCAGGGTATCGCCGTATGGTGTTTGCTGGTCAACATCGGTGGTGTTCTGCCCGACGTTGCATTCGTAGCGGGTCGGCTCATAATAGGTTGATTCATTCGTTTTGTCGGCGCATGAGAAATTAAGCACGGGCTGATCGTTAAGGTTGTAGACCGTGAAATTAACGAGGACAAAATCCTCCCTCCCCCAGGTGTCGTTCACTGTGATTTTTACCGTGTAGTTGCCGACCTGCGAATTGTTCACGCTCGTATAATTCATAGTGCCCATTGCAGGTCCAGGAGGCCAGAGGCTTTGGTTATTTTGTATTGGGAATAATGTTGTGTTGAGAAGCGTCGCATTATAATAGGTCTCGCTTCTGAAGGTTAGCGTATCGGTCGCATTGTCCGGGTCGGTCGCATTTATTTGAAGGTAGAATGACTGGTTCTGAGTTGTGCTTTGCGGCGGCACGGATGTGGTTATGTTTGGCGCATAATCAGCTATGACGGTAAAGTTGAACTCGGTCCATATGGTCAGGTTGCCGCCGTCCGTCACGGAAATGTTAAGCGTATAATTACCCGCGTCCTTCCTCAGCGGGCTGGTGTAATTTATCATGCCTGTCGCCTGATTAATTGCGAAAATTGTGCAGTTCGTGTCGCTGACGTTCACCTTCGAGCAGCCGGTGAAATTAAGGCTGAAGGTACGGGTTCCGTTTACCGTATCAGTATAAGGCACGTATGAGGGGAAATTGTCCGGGTCCGTGGTGTTCTGCCCTATGTCGCAATAATAAGGCATTTCCTGCACTGAGTAATTTTTGCAGCTGAAGCTTATGTTAGGCGGGTCGTTTATGTTCGCAATGGTGAAGTTTACGAGCAGCGAGCGCGTGCCGTTCTGTCTGCCGTCATACACCGAAACGTTGACAGTGTAATTGCCGACCTGGCTGTTCAGCACAGGCGAGAAATTCATGGTGGCATTCCCTAGGCTTGTGCCGTTGTCGAGGTAGACGGTCTGATTGAAAGATATGGGGAAAAGGCTTGTGTTGTAATAGGAGGAAAGGTTCCTGTAAAGCGTTGTGGCGTTGAAAACCAGCGTACCATTGTCTATGTCGCTTGCGTTCATGACAAGCGTTACGCCTTGGTTCTGCACCCAGAACTGGTTCGGGACAGGGCTTATGACAGGCCGGTCGTTTACGTCCGTCACGGTAAAATTCAGCGTGTTCCAGTCGGTTTGGTTTGCCAGCCACGTATATGGCGGGATGCTAGTGCCCGTCAGATTGTCTCCCGGGTCCGTGACGGTGAAGTTTATGGTGTAGTTCCCGACTTCGTAGTTCTGGAACACAACCGACCTGTTTATAATGCCTGTCGCATTGCTGATGGCCAAAAGACCTGAACAATTAGTAGCATTCGTGTGCTGTGAGTTGAAGGGCCTGTAACAGGAAATGAAGGTTATGTTGAAAAAGAACGGCCCGCTTGGCGTTTCTTCATCATTCGAATTAACGTCATAATAAAGCGAAGTGTTCTGGTAGGAAACTGTCGGCACGCTGCCGAGGGCAGGTCTGTCATTGACGGCATTGACTATGAAGGTTTTGTTGTCTGCGGCACCCGCCCCTGTCGGGTCTTGGACGGCGAGCGAGACCTTGAACTCGCCGCATGCCGTATCGTTTGTGATGCTGACACTTATACCTCCTGTTGACGTGTCCAGCGAAAAGCCATTAAACTCTGTCCCGGCTATGTAGCCGTAGGTCAGGTTGTTCTCATCTATGTCGTCGACATCGTAACAATCCGGGCCAAAAGGATGCGTGCAGAGGGTATCTTCATAACATGTCTTGTTGTCCAGGGGGGAGTATATGTCAGCGCGTGTGTTCAGAACGGTTATGTTGTCAGTCGCATTGAGATTATCGAAACCCTGAGAAGAGCCGTAACATGTAACGTTCCACAGGTAAAAACCCCTTGAAGCGAAGGTCCTGTTGT
>CAYGVQ010000027.1:0-9958 GCA_964353515.1 uncultured archaeon | reverse complement strand
TCGCTGTGCGCGTCCAGATGAAGAAGGCTCATGTCTCTAAACCTCTCGGCATGCGCTTTTATAGGTCCGATGGAAACAGAATGCTCGCCGCCAAGCGTGACAACGAATTTTTTATCGGAGAGCAGTTGCTTGACCTTTTCGTAAACCTTCTTTATCATTTCTTCCGAATTTTCGGCTAAAATCGGCTTATCCGTGAATATGCCTTTTGTGTAAACTTCTGAAGCGGTTTCGATGTCGTAATATTCGAGATTGTCCGAGGCCTCAATAATTGCCCTCGGCCCTTTGTCTGAGCCCTTCATCCATGCACTTGTCTTGTCGAAAGGGATCGGCAAAATCACTATTTTGGAATTTTCATAACTGGAAAATTCCGGCGGTAAATTCAAAAAGCCATGAATAATTTGTTTTGTCATATTATTTTTCTGTGGCCACCACGCTGGTCTGCGGCACGAAGACTGCTGCTGAAAGCACTGAAGTCCACAAGCCGTGCTTGTTGCCCTCTGCCGACTGGCAGGTATGGGTCGTCTTGAAGATGTGGCCACTCGCCTTATATTGCTGTTTCCTTTCGTTCCATGCCTTGTCCGGGTCGAAGGGGATACCGAGGGTTGTCGCAAGCATCGTGGCAGCCAAATCCTCAGCGTATTCCCCGGAAACCTCTCCTTTTTCACCGCATACGTGATGCTCTGACAAATAGCCATACGTGTCCTTGTTTTTAGGCACGGCTAGACCGATGGCAGCAGAAATAAGCCTGTTCGGCTCGTTTGTGTCATTTCTCGCCAATACGCAGAATATAACTTCTCCCGGGCTCAGGTATTTCAGGCCTTGTTCCCTGGTGACTATTTCGCATTTTGGCGGGAAGATGCTCGAAACGTTCACGACATTGAATCTCTCTATGCCGGCGCATCTGAGGGCCGCCTCGAAAGAGGCAAGCCTGTCTTTATGGACACCGACGCCTTTCACGAAGAACACTTTTGCAGGAATCATATGTTATCTCCTTATTTTTTGATGTTGCAAAAAAATTTTTCAATAAATAAAATACATCTGAACTGTATTTAAAAAGTTTTTTGGTTTTTTTATTTTTGAAAAAAATTAGAAAATGGGGCAAAAAAATAAACGGACCCGTGTTAAGTTTTTATTAAACCTTGACAAAATATAAAAATGGTTGTCTATATTGCTGTTGCTATTTTTATAATAGCCCTTCTGGTGCTCATTAAATCGTCAAAATGGGTGATAGACTCATCAATAACAATCTCCGAATATACGGGGATATCGCAGCTGGCGATAGGCTTCATACTGATCGCATTCTCTGTTTCTGCTCCTGATTTAACGGTTTCTGTTCTGGCAACCCTTCAGGGTATGACGCCGATGGCCATAGGCGATATACTGGGCTCGAGCATCGCGAACATCTGCCTTGTGCTCGGCGTGGTGACTCTGATGAAAAAGATTAGGGTCGAGCGCATCCACACGCTCGAAAGCTCGGAGCTCCTGCTCATAATAAGCATAATACCCGCAGTAATACTTTCAAAAGGCATCGTGGGGCCTTTCGAGGGCGTAATCCTCCTGATCGTTTTCGTACTCTACTGCTTTTTCGTCTTCAAGGACAAGTTCACCCTGAACATCAAGGACGGGGTGACCAGATACCAGTGGCGCAATTCAATAATATATTTCATCATAGGCATTGTCATGGTCATCATAAGCGCGCATTTCGTTGTTTCCTCGGCGGCGGAAATAGCCAATTTCCTGGGCATCTCGCAGGCCGTGATAGGCCTGACGCTTATATCCTTCGGCACGACTTTGCCTGAACTCGCGCTGGACTTCACAGCTATAAGAAAGGGCCAGACAGCACTTGCAGTCGGGGACATACTGGGGAGCACGGTCGTGAACCTCACGCTGATACTCGGGACCGTTCTTGTGATGTCACCCATAGGCGGCCTTATGCTTGTGTCCTACACCATCCCCCTCGCCTTCATAATAATAGCGAACACCTTCCTGTTCTACAGCCTGGTGAAGCGCGAGGGCATCGGCCACAGGGAAGGTCTGATATTCATCATCCTTTACATAGTTTTCATACTCGTGATGCTGACAAGCCATGCAATCTGAAAGGCCTGAAGCAAATTATCTTCTATTTCAAGAAAGAAGAAAAATCCGTGCCTCTTCTCCTGAAATTTTTTAATCTTTCGGCCAAGGCGTGCGTGACGATGGGCAAAGCGATTGTCGCATCGCAATAGCACTGCACAAATTGCCCGTTCCTTGTTTCCTTGCCCCAGGAAATCGCTTCCTCGAAAGTCGCCCCTGAGAGCCCGCCCCATTGGGGGGAATCAGTCGTTATCTGGACGGCGTACTTGTGGGGATAATATGTCGAATCTATTCCTTTCTTTGCCAAGTCTTCTCTTACTATCCCCTGCCTGTTCGGAACCTTTCTGTCGGCGTACAAGAGGTCGCTGTCTGCCGCGAAAAGCTGTATGAAGTCCTTCGGAACGCCGCCGCCTATGTATATAACGCCCGTCTCCTTGACCTTCTCGCCCAATGTCATGAATTGCACATAGTCTTTTACATTGTCGATCGTGAGGCTGAAATTCCTGCTCTTCGCGACCAGAGACGCGTCGCCGTAAGGGCTGTCGACTATGGCGGGGCAGAAAACAGGGACGTTGTGCTCCGCCGCAAGCGCGACTATACTTCTTATCCCTTTCTTGAGCAAGAATTTCCCGAACTGGTGGAGGAACTCCATTGAGGAATATTTGTATTCCGGTTCGAGCTTTGAGATAAATTCCGCGATGACCTCGATCATCTCCAAGTAGTCCGATTCCTTCCCATAGACATCGTAGTATCTGTTCAGACCCTCATGGAAGACGAGCCTGTCGTCAACCACATGGTTTCCGCCAAGATAGCTATAGCCCATGGCCTCGACGATGTCTTCCGAGATATTCGCGCCCGTCGAAACCAGTACGTCTATGTAGCGGTTCTCTATCAGCCAGTTTATCATCCTCCACTGGCCCGTCGTCGACAGAGAGCCGGCATAGCCGAGTAAAATCGTCATGTTTTTTTCTCTTATCATTTTTTCGATAACGTCCACGCTTTCCGCCAATTTTCTGCCCTGGAAGCCTGTCTGTGACATATCATCCAGAAGCTTTGAAATTGATTTCGGAGTTTTCACGTCTATAGCCTTTACCTTTTTGTCAAAAGTTATTCCTGCCACTCTATCACCACGTCAAAAATTTATCTATAAATAATAGGACATTGCAGACTTTTTATTATTTTGCCTTTGCCGATGCGAAAATCCAGTTAACGCAATAAGAAGGGATGAAAGACGTCACGAATTTTATGTCCGTGAAATGCTTGTTCAAAACTCTTTTTACCATCTTTAAACTTTCGGTGTCTATTTCAGGGCAGCACTGCAGCGTCACCATGCCGCCTTTGTTCAGGCTTCTCCTTATCTTGCCGAACAGCGTGGTGAGATATTTTTCCCTGTCTATTTTTATGAAAGCCTCCGGGTGCATGGTTAGGTCGTAGATAACCGCGTCGAAATTCTGGTTCGAGCCGAGGAATTTGTAAGCGTCTTTCGCAATCACCTTTACCTTCGGGTTTTTGAAGGCGTCCTTGCATACCATTTTCAGATATTTCCCCGAGGCCTTGACGACTTCCCCGTCTATGTCAACCAGGGTTATGTTCCTGGCGTCATTTCTCAGCAGCTCTTGTGCAACCCCGCCATCGCCGCCGCCCAGAATAAGCACCTTGTGCAGGCCGTTATGCGCTTCGATAAGAGGCTTGACCAGATTGTCGTTGTATAGATGCGCGTCATTTTCTGCTATCTGCATGTCATTGTCCAGGAAAAGGATTCTGCCGAAGTTGTCGTTGTCCACTATGTCTATCTGCTGGTATTTTGATCTTTTGCTGAAAAGGCGTTTCTTGATATGATACCTTACCTCGAAGCCTACCGCCGAAAAACCTGTTATCCAGTCGGAATGCTTTATTTCAAGGGGGTTGCCCCTGCAGACATCAGCGACCCTCACGGTCTTTGGCTTCAATTCTTTCCTGAGGAAATCGAGCAGCAAAAGGGGTTTTTGAGGATCGGGCGAACAGGTGAAGATGTCGACAGAGGCGTGCCTCGCTTCAGGATAGGTATGTATTGCGATATGCGACTCGCTTATTATTGCGATTGCTGTTACGCCTCCGGGGCTGAACTTATGCGTGTGCAGGCTCACGAGGGAGAGGTTGCATTTTTTTATGCCGGCCTCGATAATTTTTTCTATGGCATCCTTGTTGTTCAGGTTTTTTTTGGAGCAATAGACAAACTCGGCGATGACATGTTTTCCGTAAGGTCTCATACATAATAATAATTTAATTAGTATAAAAAATTTCAAAAGATGCGAGCTTTCAAAAAAATTTCTATAATTTTCAAACACGTCATCAAAGCATCCCCTGTAAGAAGTCAAAAACGGATGCTGCATATGCTGTAAAGTTCATTTAATAATGATAATAATGATAAATATGAGAGTAAATTATTAACCTTTATATATTAATTAATATATACATTAATTAATCAAGCGCAATTCTGAGAAACGGGTTTAAAGCCGGAAAATTTGCCCATGGTGAACTTTATAGCCAGAAAAAAGAACAGGCAAAAAAAGGCGGGGAAAACACGCAAAAAAACCGCCGGAAGAGTCCAGAAATCCAGCTACACAGCCAAGCAAATCAAGGTAATGGAAGGCTTGTCTGCGGTAAGAAAAAGGCCAGGCATGTATGTCGGCTCGACCGGCCTGCGCGGCCTCCACCATCTGGTCCAGGAAGTGATCGACAACGGCATAGACGAGGCGCTGGCTGGTTTCTGCAAAACGATAAACGTCATCGTGCATAAGGACAGCAGCGTGAGCGTAGTCGATGACGGCAGGGGCATCCCTGTAGACAAGCATCCCAAATATCCGAAAAAGTCGGCGCTGGAAATAGTGATGACAAAGCTGCACGCCGGCGGTAAATTCGACCGCGACAGCTACAAAATTTCAGGCGGTTTGCACGGCGTGGGTGTTTCAGTCGTTAACGCGCTCTCGGAGAAGCTGGTTGTTGAGGTCAAGAGGAACGACAAGATATACTCCCAGGAGTATAAGAAGGGCGACCCGGCAACCAAGTTGCGTATCAAAAGGGGCGCGCAATTCCCCTATGAAACCGGCACCAAGGTAAGGTTCTGGCCGGACAAAACGATTTTTGAAACAACCGAATTCCATTACGACATGCTTGCGTCCAGGCTGCGCGAACTCGCTTTCCTCAACCCGGGCCTGCTCATCACCCTGAGGGAGGAGAAATCGGACAGGGTCGAGGAGTTTAAGTTCGAGGGTGGCATAAAATCATTCGTCAATTTCCTTAACGAGAGCAAGCAATGCATCCTGAGCGAGCCGATATATTTTTTGAGGAAAAGGGGCACGACTGAAATAGAAGTCGCGATGCAGTACAACACTGGCTATTCTGAAACCATACTTTCTTTCGTGAACAACATAAACACGGAAGAGGGCGGCATGCATCTCATCGGCTTCAGGAACGCTCTGACGCGCGCGCTCAACAAATACGCACAGGGAAACGGCATTGCCAAAAACGGCGAGGACAGGCTGTCGGGCCCTGACGTGCGCGAAGGCCTGACCGCGGTGATGAGCATAAAGATGCTCGACCCGCAGTTCGAGGGCCAGACGAAAACGAAACTCGGCAACCCTGGAATAAAGAACCTTGTGGATTCCGCTGTATCGGAAGGCCTCAAGACCTTCCTGGACGAGAATCCGGACAAGGCCAGGCTGATAATGGACAAGGCGATGAACGCCGCGAAGGCAAGGGAAGCCGCAGTCAAGGCCAGGGAGCTCGTGAGACGCAAAGGCGTGTTCGATGTTTCGGCCCTGCCGGGGAAGCTTGCTGACTGCGCCGAGCGCGACCCGGCGAAGAGCGAAGTTTACATTGTCGAAGGCGATTCCGCAGGCGGCAGCGCCAAGCAGGGACGCGACCGCAGAACGCAGGCGATCCTGCCGCTGCGCGGCAAGATTCTGAACGTCGAGAAGGCAAGACTCGTGAACGTCCTGAAAAACCAGGAAATACAGACCATGATTGCCGCTATAGGTACCGGCGTCAGCGACTTCTTCGACCTTTCGAAGCTCCGCTATCATAAGATCATTATCATGAGCGATGCCGACGTTGACGGCGCTCACATCAGAACGCTGCTGCTGACGTTCTTCTACCGCTACACGAAGCCGCTAATAGAGAACGGCAACATTTACATCGCCCAGCCTCCGCTTTACAGGATGAAGAAGGGAAGCGAGGTGCATTATGTTTATTCGGACAAGGACAAGGAACGCCTCATGGAAAAGCTCGGCGGCAATCTCGAGATACAAAGGTTCAAAGGCCTCGGCGAGATGAACCCCGAGCAGCTGTGGTCGACGGCGATGGACCCGGAGAAGCGCATCCTGCTGCGCGTCACGCTGGAGGACGCGATAGAAGCCGACCGCATTTTCAGCATGCTCATGGGCGACAACGTCGAGCCGAGAAGGCTTTTCATAGAGCAGAACGCGAAATTCGTTAAAAATCTGGATGTATGAGCAACGAAGGTGAAGCGCACATATGACTGCAAAGGAAGACCCGAAAGAAAAGGGCCAGCCGAAAGGGAAGGGAGAAATCCGCACCAGGGTAATCGAGGAGGAGATGAAGGAGAGCTACCTCGATTATTCGATGTCGGTCATAATAGGCCGTGCGCTGCCTGACGTGCGCGACGGCTTGAAACCGGTTCACAGGAGAATCCTTTACGCCATGAACGAAATGGGCATGCTGCATTCCAAGCCCTTCAAGAAATCCGCAAGGATCGTCGGTGAGGTTTTGGGTAAATACCACCCGCACGGCGACCAGGCGGTCTACGACACGCTCGTGCGCTTGGTCCAGCCGTTTTCCTTGCGCTACCCGCTGATCGACGGGCAGGGCAACTTCGGCTCCGTCGATGGCGACAGAGCTGCTGCAATGAGGTACACGGAAGCGCGCATGTCAAGGGTCGCCGAAGAAATGCTGGCGGACATAGAGAAAGCGACTGTCGAGTTCAGGCCGAATTTCGACGGCTCGCTGAAAGAGCCTTCGCTCCTTCCGAGCAAATTCCCCAACATCCTTGTTAACGGTTCTTCTGGTATCGCGGTCGGCATGGCGACCAACATCCCGCCGCACAACCTGAACGAAGTCGCCGACGGCATAATAACAGCGATTGACAAACCGGACATAACGCTCGAGGAACTGATGACGCACATAAAAGGGCCGGACTTCCCGACAGGCGGCATAATAATGGGCAGGACCGGCATCATACAGGCATACACAACCGGCAAGGGCGGCATAACCGTCCGCGGCCGCGCGGACATCGAAGGCCGCGGCAAGGACAAGGAAAGGATAGTCATAACCGAACTCCCTTACCAGGTGAACAAGGCTAGGCTGGTAGAAGAGATGGCAAGGCTCGCCCGGGATAAAGTGATAAAAGGCATAACGAATATCCGCGACGAGTCGGACAAGGAAGGCATGCGCGTAATCATCGACGTCTCGCAGAACTTCCCGGCTGACGTCGTTTTGAATCATCTTTACAAGCACACGCAGCTGCAGACGACCTTCGGCATAATAATGCTTTCGCTGGTCGACAACCAGCCGCGCGTGCTCAGCCTCAAGCAGATGGTCGAAGAGTTCATAAAGCACAGGAAAGACGTGACAACGAAACGCACCCAGTTCGAACTGAACGAGGCGAGCGAAAGAGCGCACATACTTGAGGGGTTGCTCATCGCCCTCGGCGACATAGACAACGTGGTAAAAACGATAAAGAATTCTGACACGGTCGATGACGCCCGCAGGCGCCTCATCGAGAAATTCAAGCTCAGCCAGAAGCAGGCGAACGCGATACTTGACATGCGCCTGCAGAAGCTCGCGTCGCTCGAGAGGAAGAAAGTGAAAGACGAGCACAGCGAGCTGCTCAAGCTCATAGAGGAGTTGAAGGAAATCCTCGCCAAGGAAGAGAAGGTTTACGGCCTGATAAAGAAGGAGATACACGAGCTTAAGAAGAAATACGGCGACGCAAGGAAGACAGAGCTTGCCGATGTGAAGGAAGCGATAGAGGACCTTGAGGACGACCGCCTGATAAAACAGGAAAACGTGGTCGTAACGCTTTCCGACGACGATTACGTCAAGCGCATACCCCTTGCCGAATACAGGCAACAGAGACGCGGCGGCAAAGGCGTCATCGGCGCGAAGACGAAGGAGGGCGACATCATAAAGGAAATCTATGTCATGAACACGCATGATTATTTGCTCTGCTTCACGAGCAACGGCAAGGTCCACTGGATGAAGGCCTACAAGATCCCTGAAGCCGGCAGATACGCGAAAGGGAAGCCGGTCGTCAACCTGCTGAAACTCGAGGAAGGCGAGCGCCTGCGAGACATGATTCCCGTCGAGAAGTTCGAGGAAGGCAGGTTCATATTCTTCGTGACGAAAAAGGGCTTGGTCAAGAAGACTCCGCTGGTCGAATATTCCAACCCGAGAAGCTGCGGCATCATAGCGATAAAACTGAACGAAGGCGACGACCTAGTCAAGACTCGGCTGACGGACGGCAAGGCAGATATCGTGATCGCGACCAAACATGGTTATGCGATAAAGTTCAGCGAGGCGGACGTGCGTCCGACGGGACGCGCCTCCCACGGCGTGCGAGGCATTCGTCTTCGCAAGAAGGACGAGATCGTTGGCATGAACAAGGTCGAGAAGGACCGCTCGCTCTTCACCGTGACCGAAAACGGCTTCGGCAAGAGAACAAAGTTCGAGCTTTACAGAAGGCAGAGGCGCGGCGGCAAGGGAGTGAAGAACATGAAAGTCACCAAGAAGAACGGCAGCGTCATCGGCATAATCGCGCTGCACGACAAGGACGAGGTCATGTTCGTCTCCAAGGAAGGTCAGGTCATACGCACGCTTGCCGACCAGATTTCAGAGATCGGCAGGGCGACTCAGGGCGTGCGCGTCATGCGCCTGAACCCGAAGGACTATGTTGTTTCTTTCGCCAGGATTTGCGAAGAGGAATGATTTTTAAAGATAGAAGATAATCATATAAAGTGAAATATCTCAACAAAACACTTGCTGCGGTTTTAGGTTTATATTTAGCAACAGGCGCCGCTTTTTATGTTGGTTCAAGAAGATTAGAAAGGATTTTAGACAATAAGTTGAACGGGTTTCAGAGTAACATTATGGGGCAACTCAATGAGATAGGGATGGAATTAGATGAGCTGGCCAAGGATTTGGATAGGCTTTACGAATTGGAGAAAAAAATAGTTTCAAGAAGGATAATAGGTTTTGAGCAAAATCCGGCAGAATTCGCTATCTTGGGACTGTCTGAAGGCTCCCGTATAGACGGGAAATATAAAAAAGGAGGAACTTATAAGGTAACAACTCCTGTAAAAGATGAAAAGTTTGTTTTTGTCCAACCCGTGCTGAGGGGGGCGGAGGATGTTCGTCTCATCAAATTGCGGCTGGGAAATGACGACTTCTATGGAAGACCGGGAGAGCCAATAGAGGTAAGTCTCACTAGCGAAGAAATGAGAACTCTGAAAGAGGGAGACAAGATACCTTATCAGGTAAGCGCGCTTTCCGCCACCAAAGACTCTGAGGGTTCGCCACATCCATTTTGGAAGATAAAGGGCTCTTATCGAGCCAATTTTGTTATGGAAGGTGCTAAGAAGGTATGAAGAATTCAATCGGGTCGTAACTGCTGTCTATTTCTTGAGCTTTTTCAAGTTCACATATATATTTAAATATATCAACCATATCTTTACTGAAGGGTGGTTAAAAATATGAAATTCCCGTGGTTCCCCTCTGCCCAGAGGCACGTAGTCAGATACTGCCCGCGCTGCGGCAGGGAGCTCATGAAGAAGTCAGAACACGCGTCAGGCATAGTGGATTGCATAAAATGCGGGGAATACAACATCGA
>CAYGVQ010000026.1:6936-10100 GCA_964353515.1 uncultured archaeon | reverse complement strand
GTGTCGAGGGCGATGATTTTGCCGTGGTCGATGATCGCTATCCTGTCGCAGAGATAGTCTGCTTCCTCCATGTAATGCGTCGTAAGAATTATCGTCACGCCTGCCTCCTTGTTGAGCTTCCTGATGTAATCCCAGATGTGCCTTCTGGTCTGTACGTCGAGACCCAATGTCGGCTCGTCAAGGAAAAGTACCTTTGGCCTGTGGATGAGGCCTCTCGCGATTTCCAGCCGCCTCTTCATGCCGCCGGAGTATTTCTCGACAAGCGTGTTGGCCTTGTCTGTAAGCTCAACCAAGGCGAGAACCTCGTCAACCCTTTTTTTTATCTCATCGCTCCGCATGCCGTACATCATGCCATGGAATTCAAGATTCTCTCTCCCGCTCAATTTGTTGTCAAGGGCAGGCTCCTGAAAAACGATGCCTATGCTTTTCCTGACGTCGTCTGTGTTTTGCGTAACATCGAACCCGGCCACTTCGGCGTAGCCAGACGTGGTCTTCAGAAGCGTGCAGAGCATGTTGATGGTCGTGGTCTTGCCCGCGCCATTCGGTCCCAGAAGGCCGAAGAGCTCGCCGTTCTCGACGGCGAAGGATATGCCGTCAACTGCTGTGAAGCCGTTGAACTTCTTGACCAGATTCTCGACTTTCATAGCCTGCATAAAAATCCCGGAGACAATTAAATATCATATCTACTTTAAATAGATTTCGCGCTTTAAAACCTGGGCAATCATCCGCCAAAAACCGTGTATATCAGGTCGCCGATATAGTGAGAAAGGAATATGACCACAATGACGACAAAAAGGTGCTCGGTGACAACGCCCCATTTCCTTTTCTCTTTCCCGGCAATCCTGAAGCTCAGCATGCTGAGTATGAAAATGCCCCACAATATGCTTACCCATATGGCCGCAGAGAGTTCGAGTAACAAAACCGGGACTATGAAGCTCATGGCGAAAATAAGCTTTGATAGAAAAGTATACGCCGTCGCCTCCCATATTTCCCTCGTTGTGTGCACGCGCTCAGCCTCTTCTGAAACATGGATGCCCAGTGCATCCGAAAAAGCGTCGGCTACCGCTATTGTGAATATGCCGCCCAGAACAGCAAGCTGCGAGTGCGTCCCGGCGTTAAGCCCGACCATGAGGCCAAGGGTGGTAATTATGCCTGACGTCGTGCCGAAGCTGAAGCCGACCTTTAGGGAATGCTTCATAAACAAGAAATTGGTCCGCAGCGCTTAAAAGCTTTTTGCAAGAAAGGCGGGGCAAAAAAACAAGAAAAAGAAAAAAAGAAAAATGTTACACAACTTTGTGAAATTTGTCAGAATCAGTGCGTTTAGAATTCCTCTTCTTCGTTCGTCTCTTCCTCTTCCTCGAACTTTTCTTTCTTCTTTGCAGCCCTCTTCTTCATAGTCCCCCTCCTCTTTCGTTCAAGTGCCTTGTCCGTCCCGTCCTGTGCAACGTTTGCTGAATTTCTTTTGCCAATCCTAAATATAAAGGTTTCCATCACTTTCGAATATAAAGCTTCAGTGGCAATATAACATTTTAATCTCATGTGTTTTCGCATATTTTTATGGAAGGTTCTCCAATTAAAAAACATGAAATTGTTTCTTGGCCCTGCAGGCATACCTGTCACAGCGAAGGGCTCGTCAACGGTGGACGGCATCAGACGAGTCGCTGACCTCGGGCTGAACGCCATGGAAGTCGAGTTCGTGCGCGGCGTGCACATGGGCAATGCGCTTGCAAAACAGGCGGGCAAGGTGGCGGAGGAGCTGGGCATAGTTCTTTCAATCCACGCCCCCTATTACATCAACCTCTGCAACCCCGAGAAAGTCGGGGCCTCGCAAAAGCGCATACTGGATTCATGTGAGCGTGCCCATCATCTCGGGGCATGGATCGTTGTTTTCCACCCCGGCTTTTACGGGACGCTGGCGAAGGACAAGGCGTTCGAATACGTGCTCGAAGCGTGCGATGAGATGAACAAAAAAATCGCTGCCGAAGGCTGGGAAGTGAAACTCGGCCTCGAGACGACAGGCAAGCCGTCGCAGTTCGGCACGCTGGACGAGAACATCGCAATACACAGGAAAATCAAAAACTGCGTTCCTGTCGTGGATTTTTCGCATATCTTCGCCAGAAACGTGGGCAGGATAAATTTTGACGAAACCCTTGAAAAAATGGCCGGGCTGAAACTGCCCAGATATCACTGCCATTTCTCAGGGATCGAATATACCGCCAAGGGCGAAAGGCATCACCTAACGCTTGAGCACAGGAAACCGGACTTCAAAGACCTGGCGAAAAGCCTTTTGAAAAGCGGCCTGAAAGAAATGACGCTGATTTCAGAAAGCCCGATCCTCGAGCAGGACTCGCTTAAGATGAAGGGGATTTTAAAGGAGATGGGATACGCATGGAAAAAATAATCAGTGTTTATACCGACGGCGCTTCGCGGGGCAATCCCGGGCCAGGAGCAATCGCCTACATAATAACGGATGCCAGAGGTTCGATACTCAGGCAGAACGCGAAATTCATCGGTGACTGCACGAACAACATCGCTGAATACAGCGCCCTTATCCTGGCGCTGGACGAGGCGATAAAAATCGGCGGCTATGTCGCATGCTTTTCCGACAGCCAACTCATGATAAGCCAGCTGAAAGGCGCATACAAGGTGAAGAAAGGGCATATAAAAGAACTTTTTGAACAGGTGAAAGCGCTCGAAAAAAAATTCAAAAAAATCGAATACCATAACGTGCCCAGGACCGACCCCCTGATAAAGAAAGCGGACAGAAGGGTCAACGAAGTTCTCGATGCCGTGGCAAGGGCACAAAAGGTAGCGAGAAAATATTAGCCCGGTTATTTGTCAACAAGGTCTGCTTCATCGATTATGTAGAAGCCTCTTGCGCCATCCCATTCCTTGTGCGCGCGGAGGATGCGGATCTTCTTTTTCATCATGGGCGCGTCGAGCACGAAGGACTCGTATTCACCGCCTTCGCCACCCATGTGCACGCCATGCTTGTCATGCAGTTTCTCCAGGTCCTTAAGCATCTCGTAATCGAGCTTCCTGCCGAGCCAGCTCTGGTCAAGACCCTCGGCCGCGACGGATGTTATTATAACCTCGAAACCCGCAATAATCATCTCTTCGAGATAGCCTCTCATGCCTCTTTCCCAGTGGGGCGAGATGGATTC
>CAYGVQ010000026.1:4147-6836 GCA_964353515.1 uncultured archaeon | reverse complement strand
CCCATGTTCATGGCTTTGTATACCGCAAAGGTCGAATCCTTCGCTCCTGAAAAAAGCACAGCGACGTTTTTGGCCATGATTCCACCTAAATGTCTTCGTTTTTGAAAATAAAAGTTTAAAAAGCACTTTTCCAAGTAAATATCATGAGTTTATATTCACTCGTAAGTAGTTATGAAAATAGTTATGTAGCTGAAAATTTTTTTAACAGAAGCCTTTTCGAAAGTTTTATCGATAAACTTTCAAGGAAGGCGCATGTGGACGAATTCAAATCCGGGAGGAACAATCCCATATATGCAGTAAGATTTGGCAAAGCTCCGAAAAGCATGATTTCATTCGCCGGTGTTCACGGGAATGAGATCGAACCGATGAATGGTGTTACCAGAATGCTTGAGATGCTCTACGAAGGCGAATTCGGCTGGCTTCTGGATGATATTGCCTATGTCGGCGTGCCTGTCCTCAATCCCGACAGGGCAGGCAGAAGCAGGAGGAATGCGCATCTGAGAAACATAAACAGGGATTTCGGCAAATACGGACCGATGAAAATACTGGGCTCGCGCTTCAGGACGCAGGAGGCAAGGGCAGCAAGAGAGATAATAACCAAACACTATCCTGCTCTGGTCATTGATCACCATGCAGATATTCTAGAGGATTTTTACACAGAGGAATACGGCGAAACGAATGAGGCGAAAAAAATTGTTTCCATAGTCGGCAAAAACATCAGGGCTGCGGTAAGAGAAGGGGATGATTATGGGCTTGCTCCTAATGTTTATCAGTTTTTAATTTCCAAGGATTTATATAACCCGGAAAAAAAGGGCATGCTGGTAAATTATGCATCGCACTTTTGTCCTGCCATTTTGGTCGAATGCTCATTCAGCAAATTACACACGATAGCAGACGTGGCCGCCCTGCAGACGCTGGCTTCGCTTTCAAAAAAGGCTTAGAACAGATCTTTTAGTTCTCCAAGGAAGGTCCCGTCGAGCAGGTAAAGCTTCGCTGTCTTCAGTTTCGCCGCCCTGACTAGCGGGCCGATGCCCGTATGATACGCTCTGTGGATTTTCTCTATCTCAGCAACAGGGGCGTTCATGGAAATGCCGCCGGAAAGCTTGTTGAAGCGCGGCAGGACTATAAGCTCGGGGAGGTTCTCAGGGATGGTTTTGTACTGCCTTTTCAGCTTTTCCCTGTCAAGCTCCGCGCGTATCCACACCGGCTCGGTGAAGCGGTGGCCGAGCGCGTCGCGGAATTCTATCTGCGGATGCTCGTGCCCGACGAAGACGTATCGCCTTTCAAGAAACTCCTGCGAAGGCCATGCGTGGCCGTGGAGGAAATAGCATTCTCCCTTCGAGAAGCCCGTGCTGGGAAGAAGACTGACGTTATGTGGAGCGAAGGCCTTCAGGTTGCCGTCATGGTTGCCCGGTATCACATCGACTTTTATTTTGTTCCCAAGGGTATGGAGGAAGTCAGGAACTTCGCGCAGCTCCTGCCTGGTTATGCCCGGCACCTTGTGTTTGACGTCCCCGAGGATAATCAAATGCCTTGCCGCTGTCTGCTCCGCGAGCCTTTCCACTGCCTTTCTCATGTTCTCCGTGTTCGAGGGTATTTTGATGCCCGAGCTGTAAAATTCGAATTCCACCCCGATGTGCGTGTCGGCGATGACGAGCGTGTCACCCAGCAAAACCGCGGGGTGATTGGTAAGAAACTTTGGCTCCATGGTGTTTAATGCGCGGTTAGTTTTTAAAATCTGTTTCCAAAAATAAACCATGGGCCGCGAAAAGGAGCTGAAAGAAGAAATCGAGGCCGGAAGAAAACGCCTCGAAGAGGAGATCAAGCTCAAGGAAAGGGAAGCGGATGAAAGGCTCGACCAGCTGCTGTCGCGCAAGAAAATGGAGTTCTGCCCAGGGTGCGGCAGGAAGATAAGCTCAAGAGCGGAGTGGGGCGGCAGATGCCTGCATGACGGCTGCGAGGAAGCGCTCTGCATCGAATGCTGGAGCTCGGATGAAAAACGCTTCTGCAAAAAGCACGCCAGGGATTATGTAAGGGCAGAAGAAACGACCGAGGATGAAATAAAGAATCTCACGCTTAATTACATGGACTTCGTTTCAGAGCGTTTGAAAAGGCATGAGCTCGACTGGACGCCGGAAGGCTTCATCAGAAAAAGGAAAATCAAAACCGAAAAGAAAGGATACAAGGAATTCGAAATGGTCGTTTACGAAAAGCGCATGCTTTCGAAAAGGCCAAGAATCAGCGTTATGGTGAGGCCCGCTTCGCCGGCAGCAGAGGCGGAAACCAACGAGCTGCTTGAGGCTATGGAAGGCGGCGTTTACAGGGTCATCGTTTTCATCGGCAACGCTGCGTCAATGACCGGCAGGATAAGAAAATTCGCAGAAGACTTTTCCAACAAAAAGGTTTCGCTGTTTCTGGCCGACATGGAAAGCGGCATTGTATACTTCAATCCGAAGGAAAGGGCAAGCGCAAAATACGCCTCATGGTTTGACCCGGTCAAAGCGCCGCAGAAATTTGCCGACCTGCTGAAAGGCGTTTCGGAAAGCGTGACGGGCAGGAGGGTGATCGCAGCGAAAGATTTCTCGTCTGCCCTGGGCATAAGCCAAGACGAAGCTGCAAGAATTCTGCGCCAGAGCGGCCTGCTGGAAGAGGTAAAAGGCGCTGACTCGTTCATCATCAAGGAATGAAA
>CAYGVQ010000026.1:0-4047 GCA_964353515.1 uncultured archaeon | reverse complement strand
AGGCGAAACTGATAATCGAGAGGTCGCGAGTTCAAATCTCGCCGGGACCATTTGCTCAGGAGGTCTTGATATGCAGCAGGGCGATTTCGTCGAAATCGAGTACACCGGAAGGGTAAAGCTAACGGGAGAGATATTCGATCTTACGTCAGAGGATATCGCCAAAAAGGAGAAGCTATACAATCCGGGAGCGCCTTACGGACCCGCGCTCGTTATAGTCGGCTCCAACATGGTCATCAAAGGCGTGATGAAGGAGCTTGAAAAAATGGAAGTCAGCGAGGAACGAACTTTCGATGTCTCGCCGCCTGAAGGCTTCGGGCTGCGCAATCCCGGCATGATAAGAATCCTGCCCATGTCAAAATTTATCGAGAACAAAATCAACCCGGTGCCTGGCGCGTATTTCGATATCGACGGCCTGCAGGCGAAGGTACAGAGCGTTTCAGGCGGACGCGTGCGAGTGGATTTCAACAATCCGCTTGCGGGCAAAACGCTCACCTACAACCTTAAAATTCTAAGAAAAATCGAAGGCAACAGGGAAAAGATAGAGACACTCCTGAAATATTACAGGATAACTTTCTCCAACGTCGAACTCAGGGAGAAGGAAGCTGAAATAAAGACGGCAAAACCTCTCAACCCCCTTGCCAAAAAAATTGTGAATGACATGATAACCAAATGGGTAAAAGGCATTGAGAAAACAGAATTCAAGGAAGAGGAGCAAAATAAAAAGCCAGAGGCTGAAGAAGATAAAAGGTTGGGGTAAAAAAAGTTTAAATAACTTATATACATAGATTTTTTATAATTATAGAAACTCATTATTGCGAAAATCTGAAAGGAGGGGGAACATGGGAGTCAAAAGCGTTGATGTTAAGGAAGAAATAAGGGAGATAAAGAGAAAGCAGCATCCTGAGATTGACGAGGAACTCAGGAAGATTCTTGAGTCAAAGAGGGCCGAGATAAAGGTTGTAGGCATTGGCGGTGCTGGGGGCAACACCATTTCGAGAATGACCCAGATAGGTGTTGTTGGTGCTGAAACTATAGCCATGAACACTGATGCACAAGATTTGCTCTACACCGATGCTGACACCAAAGTCCTGATAGGCAGGGAACTTACAGGCGGCCTCGGAGCAGGAGCGGACCCAAAAATCGGCTCGGAAGCAGCGAAGGAGTCGAAAGAGGATATAAAGAAAGCGATAGAAGGCGCTGACATGGTTTTCGTCACCTGCGGCCTCGGAGGCGGGACAGGGACAGGCGCAGCCCCGATAGTGGCGGACATCGCCAAGAAAACGGGCGCGCTCACTGTCGGTGTCGTGACCCTTCCCTTCACCATGGAAGGCAAGCAGAGATCAAGGAACGCGCAGGACGGCCTGGAAGGGCTGCAGACCATCGCCGACACGCTGATAATAATTCCCAACGACAAGCTTCTGGAAATTGTCCCGGATGTCTCGATAACTACCGCGTTTAAAGTCGCCGACGAGATTCTGGTGAACTCGGTGAAGGGCATAACAGAACTTGTAACGAAGCCCGGCCTTGTAAACCTTGACTTCGCGGACGTGCGCGCTGTAATGGGCGCCGGCGGCCTCGCCATGATAGGCATGGGCGAGAGCGACACGGAGAACCGCGCGCTGGAGTCCGTCGAGAAGTCGCTGAACAACCCGCTGCTTGACGTGAACATCGAAGGTGCGACTGGCGCGCTGATAAACGTCGCCGGCGGCGAAGACATAACCATAAAGGAATGCCAGGAAATAGTCGAGGCTGTCACGACAAAGCTCAACCCTGACGCAAAGATAATCTGGGGAGCCCAGATCGTAAAAGAGCTGGGAGACACCATAAGGGCGATGCTGATCATAACCGGCGTAAAATCGCCCCAGATGTTCGGAACCGAGAAGAAGTTTGCGACAGCGAAACAGAGGGAAATAGAAAGGGTTCTGGGAATAGACTTCCTTGAATAAACCCGGCCCTGCCTTATCTTTTTAAGGTATTTATTTAAACAACCTATATTAATACAGATTATTATACAGATAGGTCAAGGTACAACCATGGGTCTGAAAGAAGCGGTAGATAACTGGAAAAGGGTCTTGCAGGTAGCCAGGAAACCGAACAAGTTCGAGTTCACCTCCACCAGCAAGATCTGCGCCATAGGCCTGGTTTTGATAGGCTTCATAGGCTTCGTCATTTTCATATTGGCGATAATGTCTTGTTCTTTCGGGGGTTTCTGCCTATGACGATATACACCATCCGCACGACCTCCGGCAGGGAGCACATAGTGATAGACATGATCAGCAACAAGATCAGGATTGACAACCTGAAGATAAAGAGCATTTCGCACCCAAGCGAACTGAAGGGTTACGTATTCATAGAAGGCAACGAGGGTGAGGTCAGGAAGGCCGTGCAGGGCATAATGCACATAAAAGGCCTGATAGAAAAACCCGTCGCGCTCGCTGAAATCCAGCATTTCTTTGAGACGAGGAAGATCAAGCTCATTGTGAGCGATGGAGACATCGTCGAAATAATAGGCGGCCCTTTCAGGGGGGAGAAGGGCAGGGTACAGAGGATCGACAAGGTCAAAGACGAGGTCACGGTGGAGCTGCTCGAGGCGAGCATACCGATACCCGTGACAATCTCGACAGAGCTGCTAAAGCTCGTCAAAAGGGAGAAGGTCGAAGCCTCAGGAGAGGCTGGCCAGTAAGCTTTAAATTTATACGCCCGATACTGATGATTATGTCCAAGAAGGAAAAGGTCCAGGTCATGATTGAAGGGGGAAAAGCGACAGCCGCGCCTCCCTTGGGGCCAGCCCTTGGACCGCTGGGCGTGCCGATAAAAAAGATAATAGACGAGATAAACGCGAAGACCAAGGACCTCGCAGGCATGCAGGTCCCTGTTACTGTCATAGTTGATACCGCAACCAAGAGTTTCGAAATCAAGGTAGGCATGCCGCCCATAAGCGCGCTGATAAAAAAGGAACTCGGCCTTGAAAGGGGCTCGAGCGAAGCAGGCAATGCGAGGGCGGGCGACCTTACTGAAGAGCAGGTTATAAAAATAGCTTCCGCGAAGTTCGGCTCCACCGACCCGCGCTATGTCAGCCAGGTCAAGGGTTCTGCCAGAAGCATGGGCGTCACAATCGGGCAGGGCGCCATGACCGAGGCTGAAGTCAAGGCTTACGAGGACGCCAGGAAGAGGGCGACAGAAGCGAAAGCCGCTGCCGTGCCAGTCGCTGCGCCTGTCGAGGGAGAAGCTCCCGCTGCGCCGGTCGCTGCCGTGCCCAAGAAGGAAGAGAAACCGAAAGAAGAGAAAAAGAGAAAGATCAGAAAGGGCAAATAAGGAAAATTATTTTTAAGGTTTCAGTAATCAGTCGTTTCTATCTTCTGGGCGAGGCCCTTTTTGACGAGCACCTCGGCGTTGGGCTCTGGCAGCGTGGTGATGTCCCCTTTTTTGAACGGCCCGTAGTTCTTCATGTTTATCGCCACGAATTTGTGGATGTCCTCCAGCATGGCGACCATCACGAGATTTTCTTCCTTCCTTTCCAGCCTCTCCGTCCTTTCTTTCTGGAAATGGTTGACGTTTTCGACGATCTTTTCGAAGAACCCGCGTTCCTCTGCCGTCATGTTCTCAGGGATGACGCCCGAGTCTATGAAGCCGTGCGCGGCATTGAGAATCTTGCGCTCGCGCCGCTCGAATATCGTTTTCAGGCGGCGTTTGACGGCTTCCATCGTCCACTGGTCCGTCTCGTCCCTCATCATCTTCGTCTTCTTTTCCAGGTACTCCCTGACCTGCTCGAAAAAATCGTCCGGCAGCTTTGTCAGGCCGGCTGAGTTCCTTTCGTCCTCGAAGATGCGCCTTATCGTCTCGTCGGTGAGCATGTTTAATGCTTGACCGAAGGAAATATAAAATTAAAAAGACCAGGGGCAGCGGCGCATCTCTTATAAAGCAGCTGAAGATAATAAATCATCAACTATGACCGCAAGTGATGCCTATGCCCATACGGCAGCCCATAATCTCGGTGCTGGGTCACGTGGACTCGGGGAAGACGACTTTGCTCGACCGCATCAGGGG
>CAYGVQ010000025.1:7113-10679 GCA_964353515.1 uncultured archaeon | reverse complement strand
ACGCCTGCTGATATGGAGCCGAGAGAAATGATGGCGGTTATGGCTATTATTATTCCAAGGACTGTCAGAATTGTCCTGACCCTATGCTCTTTCAGATCTTTGATGGCTAGATCGAGCATATTCACCAACTATCTGTCCGTCCTTAATTCTTATTTCCTGGTGCGCGCGGCCTGCGAGGTTAAGGTCATGGGTTACTATGATGAGAGTCTTTCTGGTTTTGGTATGGAGGCCTTCTACGAGCTCGAATATTTCCTTTCCGGTTTTGGTATCAAGATTCCCCGTTGGCTCGTCAGCAAGTATTATTTCCGGGTCGTTTATCAGGGCGCGGGCGATAGCGACGCGCTGCTGCTCGCCGCCGGACATTTCGTTTGGCTTGTGGGTCATCCTTTTCTCGAGGCCAACCCTGGTAAGCAGTTCTTTTGCCTTTCTGAACGCTTCGCTCTTGCTGCGGCCGCTGAATCTCATTGGGAGCGCGACATTTTCTAAAGCGTTCAGGCTCCCTATCAGGTTATAGGCTTGGAAGACGAAACCTATTTTTTCTCTTCTTATAAGCGCCAGCTCATCGTCATTCAGTTCGGATATGTCTTTACCTTCAATGAAAACCTTGCCTCTACTCGACGTGTCAAGGCAGCCGAGAATGTGCATGAGGGTGGATTTACCCGAGCCGGAAGGACCGACGATTGCCACATACTGCCCGGCCTCTATCTTTAGATTGACGCCCCTCAAGGCGTTGGTTTCAACTTCTTTCATGCAGTAAGTCTTCCACACGTCCCTGAGTTCAAGTATTATTTTTTTCATATGCTCCGTCCCGTTCTAAAATCAGAGCCCTATTTTTTAAGCCGCTTCCTGAGTCTCCAGACGTAATAGCTTTCAAGGACAACCAATACTATAAGCACAGGGACGAGCGGCGCCAGCCCGCCTTCATTGCTCTGTTCCGAAGAGGCGGATGAAGGGTTTATGCTCACGGGGTACTCCTCGCTGAAAAACTGGTTGCTTTCGTCGAGGTAGGAAATGTTTATCAGTGCCTGGCCGTATTCAAAGCCGCGGAAGCGTATGCTCTTGTATTTTGCGGGCCTCAATTCATTCGCTACGGCAGAGTCAACTGTCTTATCTCCCTGAATAAGAAGTATTTTGAGCGCCTTCGCGTTCGCAGTCCCTATGTTTTCGATATCAACCTTGAAGTCGGAATTTTCGACCTTCGCGCTCAGTATCTCTATTATCGGCTTTCCCCTTACAGGAACGCCGATATAAAAAGAATCCGTTGCCGCTGTTCCGCTTTCATCCTTGTAGGTCAATATAAGCATGTTGGTGTAGGTCTTGTATTCGGCAGCGTTATCGATGCTCATCTGGAATTTCGCCTCGCCTGTCTCACCTGCATTTATTGTGCCGACGTAAAAAAGACCGCCGGAAAGCACAGGCAATATGTAAGTCGTGTTTGAAATGAAGCTGGCTTCCATCAAAGACGCCGAACCGGTTCCGACATTTTTTATAGCCGCTGTAAGCGTTAATGTGTCACCCGGCTCTATATCAACAGGATCGGTCTCGATTTTTTCAATAACAAGTTTTGGCTTGCCCTGGACCTGAATAGTAACCTTTTGCGTCTTTTGGGTCGTGCTGTCACCCGCCTGGTATAATTTGAACTCGAGTTCATAGTTGTTGGAGATGGCGTTTTTATCGACGTAAAGTTTGTAGGTCGCTGTCACGTGATCCTGTGACGAAATCTTGAAGAATGTCTTGGTTTTGTCCTCTCCAGGGAGCAAGGTAAACGGGCTCCTGGGACTTATTTCGATGATAACGTTCTGGGCCTCGCCAAAACCGGTATTCTGCAGCGAAATTTCTATGTCAACCACCTGGCCTGGTTCGACGGGATAGGGATTTTGTTTTGTAAGGACGACCCCAAGATTTTCCGTGACCGTTGAAGCAGAGTACGCCGCGCTTGAAAATGACAGCAGCACCAGCCCCATGACCAAGAACGAAAGCATATGTTTTTTCATAAAATCACTAAATTTAGTAATAATAGTAATTTGTTTGATTATATAAGCTTTTAGATTCCCTCGGGGCACATCCCAAAACCGGCTTATAATATTTAAATATTCATTTATATAATTGTCTTTACATACTGCATATACTGTATAGTGCTTGACAACACATGCACACTGACTATTGGTGTTAACATGGCAGCCGAAAAAGAGCAGAAAGGCAAGGAGTCCAAAAAGGAAGAGAAGCAGGAGAAGAAAGAAGAGCGCAAGGAAGAGAAATTCATAAAGCAGGAGAAAAGGGTGCTGAACATAGTAAGGTTTGGGGAAACCAACCTTGACGGCAACAGAAAGGTCATCTCAGCGCTTATGGACATAAAGGGCATATCATTCGCCCTTTCAAGAACCATTTCTGATATTTCTGGCATGGGGGAGATGAAAGTCTCGGACCTTAAGGAAAACGAGCTCCAGAAGCTCGAGGACATCATCGATCATCCCGAAAAATACAGCGTCCCCTCATGGATGTTCAACAGAAGAAAGGATCACGAAAAAGGCGAGACAAAGCACCTGACGACTTCGCAGCTCGATCTCAGCCACAAAATGGATACGGACAGGGAAAAGAAGGTAAGATCGTACAGGGGCGTAAGGCACATGGCAGGTCTTCCTGTGCGCGGCCAGAGAACCAGAAGCTCGTTCAGGAGCGGCGGGACCGTAGGCGTGCAGAGAAAGGCGGCCAAAGCAGCCGCAGCGGCTGCAAGGAGCGGCAAGTGATGCTTATGAGAAGGCTCAGAAAGAAACTGAAAAGACCGAGAACGCCATGGGACTCGACGAGAATCGAGGAGGAAGGCAAGCTGCTGAGGGAATTCGGCCTCAGAAGGAAGAAGGAGATCTGGAGAGCCCAGGAGATCGTCCGTAACTTCAGACGAAGGGCAAGGAACCTCATCGCCGTCAAAGACGAAAAGAAGACCAAAATCCTGCTTGATAAACTTACAGAACTCGGCCTCCTGCAAAAGGGGCAGGGCCTTGACCAGGTACTTCAGCTGAAGGTTAATGATATCCTTAACAGAAGGCTCCAGACCCTTGTGCAGCGGAAGGGTTTCGCCACCACCATTAAAGAAGCTAGGCAGAAGATAACGCATGGTCATGTTTATGTCGCAGGCAGGAAAACGGCCTTCCCTGCATACATAGTTCCTGCCAAGAACGAGGGTTTGATAACCGTCAAAGGTGGTTCCAGATGAAAGATGAAAAATGGGGCGTAGCGCACATTTATTCTTCAAGCAACAACACGATAATTCACATCACCGACCTCACCGGCTCCGAAACCATATCCAGATGTTCTGGCGGCATGATAACGAGCAGAGACAAGGACAAAGGCTCGCCGTTCCCTGCCATGAAGGCCGCGAGGAAAGTCGCCGAAGAAGCGCTCGCAAAGGGCCTGATCGGCGTGCATCTCAGAATTCGCGCGCAGGGCGGCCACAAGAAAAAAATACCTGGAGCTGGCGCGCAGCCGGCGATACGCGCACTTGTAAGGGCAGGCCTCAGGATCGGCAGAATTGAAGACGTTACGCCCGTTCCGCACGACACGACAAG
>CAYGVQ010000025.1:0-7013 GCA_964353515.1 uncultured archaeon | reverse complement strand
GCCTCAGGATCGGCAGAATTGAAGACGTTACGCCCGTTCCGCACGACACGACAAGGAAACCAGGAGGACGCGGAGGAAGGCGTGTGTAAGTGATAGCTATGAAAAAAATGGAATACATTATCATCGCAATTTTGTTTTTTGTTTTGATAGCAGTAACATCGACCATCCCTAACCTTTTCATGTATGGTGCTGATCTTGGAATTAATTATGGATTCCCTTTTAATTTCTACGGATACGGTGGAGGACCTGCTTTGACCACAGGACAGCCAGTGCCGCAATATTTTAATGTTCTAAGCTTAGTCGCTGACATTTTAGTTTGGCTTATAGTAGCATTTTTGATAGTTTTAGTTTACAGCAAATTCAAAAAGAAGTGATGATATGGCAAGAGGTCACAAACCAAGAGCCGGTTCGAGGGCGTTCTGGCCCAGGAAGCGGGCGAAAAGAATATACCCGAGAATGAAGCACTCCGGAGAGCTTGAAAGGATCGCTGCAAAGGGCAGCGCCACCAAGCCGCTTGAATTCGCGGGCTACAAGGCGGGCATGACGCATGTCATCCTGTCTGAAATAAAAAAGAAGAGCGTGACGCACGGCCAGGATGTTGCAAGAGCGGTTTCCGTCATCGAATGCCCGCCGCTTTACGTTTTCGGCATAAAACTTTACGGCAGGGGCCCTGATGGCTACAAGGACATCGGCATGATATGGGCCAAGGACCTGAAAAAGGACATTGTCAGGAAGCTCGATGTACCCAAGAAGGCAAGGGCTGAAATCAAGCAGTTCGATGAAAGGCTGAACAGGGTTTCAGACATCCGGCTTCTGGTCCATGCCCAGCCAAGGGAAACCGGCTTCGGCAAGAAGAGGCCGGAGGTCTTCGAGGTCGATCTCTCGGGCAGCATTGAGGGGAAATGGAAGTACGCGAAAGAAAAGCTCGGCAAGGAGCTTGACATCGCTGAAGTCTTTTCAGAAGGTGAATATGTTGACGCGAGAGGCGTGACGAAGGGCAAGGGATATCAGGGTGTTGTCAAGAGATTCGGCGTAAAGATAAGGTCAAGGAAGAACAAGGGCAAGATGCGCCACCTTGGAACCATGGGTTCTGTCACGCCAGCCAGGGTCTTGCCGGGTGCTATCGCCCAGGCGGGTCAAATGGGCTTCCAGACGCGCACGGAGTTCAACAAAAGGGTGATAAAGATAGGCAGCGACGGCGTCAAGGTCGCCGGCGGCTTCGTGAATTACGGCGAAGTCAAAAAGCACTACATGCTAATCGAAGGTTCTGTGCCCGGGGCGAAAAGAAGGCTCGTGCTCTTCAGGAAAGCCTTCAGGAAAACCGACATGAAAGAGCCTGTCGAGCTCAAAGCAATCCACGTGGGCTCGCAACAGTAAACCAGAATTATTTTAATAACAAAACCCCAATTGATTTCTATGGACTTGTGGTATGCCATAACCCTAGTAGGCCAGCCTGAGGTTTGGCTGATTTCTACAGCCTTTGTAATGGTTGCATATTGGTTTTTCAGAAAAAAACTCAGCCCTGAAAAAAAGGCTGCTGCCAAAAAGCTTGTCACGGTCTACATCTTAAGCATTCTGTTAGCGATGGGCCTTGTGTTTGTCATGAAAATCGCAATACAGACCGAAAGGCCGTGCGTGCCCTGCATCCTGCAGACAACAGGCTGCAATCCTTACTGTTCTGTTGACAATTCGTTCCCGTCAGGCCATTCTGCAGCGATATTCGCTGTGTTTTCATCGGTGTACATTGCAACGAGGAAGAGAAAACTGCTTCCACTTTTCGTTATACCTTTCCTGATCGCGGCCTCCAGATACGTTCTCGGCGTGCATAACATAGAAGACATAATCGCCGGTTCGCTCATAGGCGTTATAGTACCTGTGCTCGTTTACTTGGTATACGAGAAAAAACTAAAGTCACTGATTTTTGTATCTTAATATGCCGCCGATGCCGCCCATTTCTTTCAGCTGATTGCCTTCCGTCGTGTCGGCAGAAATCATCTCGACGTTTGTGCTCATGTCTTCCGCTATTTTGATTATTTCGTCCGTCAGGTCCTTCTCGGCGAGAATCTCGTAAAGCTCGTTGCACTGCGGGCATTTGAGCTGCTCAAGTTTCTCTCTGGTCATCACTACTTCTTTCTCCTCGTTACATTTGACGCACCGTATTTGCGCCTTCACCCAGTCGAGCTTCTCGGAGAGCAGCAGCGTCTCGACAGTGCCAGTCTTAAGCGCCTCTATAACTTCCTTAAGACCATAAATCGCCAGGCCTGAATCCCTGCCAAGCTCGTTGAAAAATCTTGCCAGGAGCTTCTTTTCCTTCATTATGGAAGCTTCCTTAAGGGCTTCTTCCGACCTGTTCACAACTTCCTGCAGGCCGTATTCTCCCGTATAAGACGTGTCGACAACAGTGATGACTTTCTTCTGGAAATCGTATCTTAGAAAGCCGCCTTGGGCGAAGTTGTCTTTCGTGGGGCCAGGGCCGCCTATTATTATGCCTAACATGTCCTTGAATTCAGAGAATTGCTGGGAGGCGATTTCGCCGATTTTCTTCAGGAAGTCGTTCAGCAGGCCCTCGCGAATCCTGGCGTATCTCGCCTGCGACCAGCCGCCCTTGTCCGTCTTGCCGGGGACGAGCGAATCGAAATGTTTCAGCGGCTTGATTTTTTTGCCTGTCAGAAGCCCTATGTTAGCCTCGGACTTGTCGAGCACGATAAGGCCGAATATCTCCTTCTCCCTTATCATATCTTTGAGAGGATCGAGCACGAACTTCTGATCGCACCAGTAGAGTCGCTGCTTAAGCGGTTCCGGCGGCTCGAGCGCGTATATCTCGACATCCGAAACGCCCTCGCGCTCGGAAATGTTGCCGGCAAAAATGACCAGGCCGTTGGGCGGGGTTTGCTTGTACAATTTCAAATGCTGCGTTATCCTCTCGAGCGCTGACATCACGTTCTTGCGGACAGCTTTGGATTTTATGTTCTGCGCGGTCGACTTCTCGTTGCTTATCTGCTCCGCGACCTTGAAAAGATTGAAGCCGGCGGGTATGTAGACTGAAACGAGTTCCGTATGGCGGCCGCGGAAGTTGTCCAGTTCTTCGACTAGATCTTTCAGTCTTCTCTTCCGGATGTCTTCGCTCGTCATATTTATCACTTGTTTTGATGGGTTAAAATAAAGTTTAGAGACCCTTGTTTAAAAACTAATGTCAGGCCTTTTCTGTGAATTTTAGAAAACCGTCCTGAATAAGGTCGGGGTTTAAATTCAAAACTTCCTCAAAAATAATCAACTGAACGTCGTATTCCGATTTCTGTTTATACTCGGATGTGGTTGTATATTCGCTGGTTACATGATAATCCGAAAGAGAAATGACTTCGCCTCTTTTCTTTGATTTGTATCTGTCTTCGGATATGGCGTCCTCTACGTGCGTTCCCTTCTTTATCTCAGCACTAAACGAGTCATGCGCCGGCGGTATGTACGATTCGACCATCGTTGACGTCGGAGTTCTCCACAACTCTTTTCTTTTGCCGATGTCTATTGCGTAAAAATAACAGTCCCATGAACCAACATAAACCTTGCTTTCATGCAGGAGGAATTTGCCATATGTTCTTCCTCCCGTCTTAAAGCGCCAGATCTCCTTCCCTTCGAGTGTAAGTATGTATAGATTGCCGTCTTCGCAGCCGAAAATTATCATGCCATTGCAGATTTGTGGCTGCTGTGCTATTATCGGCCCCCCTGCACGGAACCTCCATATCTCTTTGCCGTCAATAGTGAGCGCATAAAAATCTCCGCCCCTTGAACCAAAATAAAGCACGTCATTATGAATGTAAGGATTGCCCCCTCCAATGCCATACTCCCCTGCCTTGAAACGCCATTTCTCCTTACCGCTCAGGCAATCGACCGCATATAGATAGCTGTCAAGAGAGCCAAAAAATATTATACCCTTGTGTATCAGGAAAGGCATATTGTTTATCATCTCATCTCCTGTCCTGAAACGCCATATTTCCTTGCCCTTTGCTGCATCCAGACAGTACATGTTGTGGTCATAGGAAGTGATGTACACCCTTCCGTTTTCAACGGTGGGGGCTGAAGCTATCTGTCCGCCGGTCCTGAATCTCCATGCCTCTTTCCCTGTCCTGCAATCAACTGCATATACATTCCCGTCCCTTGAACCGAAGTAGGCTTTGTTTTCATATACAAAAGGGGAGCTGAATATCTCGCCGCCTGTCCTGAAAACCCATACGGCCTTTCTTGTTTCAATGTCAATCCTGTAGAGGTTCATGTCATAAGAACCGATTATTATCGAGTTCTTGAAGAGCGCCGGTGAGGAGCCTATAATCCTTTCATTCGTCTTGAAAGTCCATACAACTTTCCCTGTCTTTTCGTCCACGCCATAAACATAGCAGTCCTGCGCACCGAAATATATGATTCCGTCGTGTATTATCGGGTTGTTGTCTATGCTGCCGCCAGCGCTTGTCTTCCATACCCTGTCATACGTTTTTGTCTTCTTCACCACGACTTCCTCGACATCTACGTCAAAAGCCGAGAAGCCGGAGTCAATATCCTCGAACCCGAAGTCCATATACTTTCACCTTCTATTGCGCCTTCAAACATCAAGAAACTCACGTCATAGTCGCTTTTTTGCTTGTAATCGCTTTTGGTTGAATATTCGCTCGTCACGTGATAGTTTGAAAGCGACGCGTGCTCATGCTTTTTGCCCGCATATTTTTCTTCAGATATGGCTTCCTCTATATGTGTTTCTTTCTTTATCTCCATTTCGAAACACTCATAAGCCGGTGGTATAGGTGCAGGCGTCTGTGTACTGGTTGAAAATCTCCATATCTCTTTGCCTGAATTGGGATTTGCAGCATATAGGTGGCAGTCCCAGCTACCGAAATAAAGCGTACCCTTATGTTCAACAACTGACGTGTAAACACCGCCATGCGTCTTGAATCTCCACAGTTCCTTTCCGTCGAGGTTAAGGCAATAAACGTTGTTGTCGCCAGCGCCAAAGTATATTTTATCCTTGTATACAAGCGGGCCCTTGTCTATTATCTCCTTCCCCGTATTGAACCTCCACAGTTCCTTTCCTCTGACAGAAATGGCATAAAATATGCCGTCCCTTGAGCCGTAGTATATGATGTTTTTGTACATCCTGGGCACTCCGCAGTTGCCATATCTGCCGGTTTTGAACCTCCATACTTCCTTTCCTGTTTCGATATCAACGGCATAAAGATAATTGTCGAAGCTGCCAAAGTAAACTATGCCATCGTTGATAAGGAAATAGTCGTCGTTCTCTATTTCAGCGCCTGTCTTTAATCTCCAGACCTCTTTACCTTCGAGATTTAAACAGTAAAGGTAACCGTCATAGGAACCGATAAGTATTTTTCCTTCGTGTCCTGTCGGGGCTGACACCATCTCTGCTCCGGTCTTGAATCTCCATATTTCCTTGCCGTCCGATTCTCTGACTGCATAAAGGTAGCCGTCCTTTGAGGTGAAACATACCATGTTTTCAAAAACAAGCGGCCTAGAGTTTATTTCAGCTCCTGCCCTGAACCTCCATACTTCGGTTCCTTTGGAAATATTTACCGCATGAAGGTCGCAGCCGAATGTGCCCACGAAAAGCACGCCGTTGTGTACCGAAGGAGAGGAGTCTATCATCAGGCCGTTTGTCCTGAAACGCCAGAGCTCCTTACCTGTCTTCAAATTGACAGCGTAAATGTTGTGGTCAAGCGCGCCGACATAAGCCACATCTTCGTGTATAAGAGGTCTCGCACATATGCTCCCGCCGAAGCCGCACTTCCAGATCCTGTCATATTTCTTTTTTTTCGTGACCTGAACGTCTTCAACGTCTATGTCAAAATCTCCAAATTGTGATGCTTCGAACCCTTCAAAGCCGAAATCCATCCAAGACACCTCTATTTATTAACGTAGTGATTTTTACTTGATTTGGGGGTTTATAAATCTTTTTGCAACTTAAAAGTAGTATATGTTTCTACATTTCCATAAATATATAAAACCAAAAAAAAATAAATATACCACAAGGATCAAAAACGTAATATGCACAGCCCCGTAGTCTAGCGGCCAAAGCCCGAATGCGGCCAAGGATAGCCGGCTCTGGACTCAGAGTGAGGAAAATGCCATACAAAGATAAGGCAAAAAGAATAGCATATAAGACAAAGTGGAATAAAGAATATTACAAAAACAACAGAAACAAAGAGTGCCTTAGAGTCAAATCAAGAAAGCTTGAACTTAAGGCTTGGTTCAAAGAATACAAGTCTACACTTAATTGTGCCAAATGTGGAGAAAGCCACATAACTTGTATTGAATTCCACCACAAAGATCGTGCCAATAAAGATTTTGGACTATCAGAATCCATTTTAAAAAGAGGATATTCAAAAAAGAGTCCTCGAAGAAATGGGCAAGTGCGTTGTTTTATGTGCTAATTGCCATAGAAAACTTCACTCCGAGCGAGACACCGGCTGACGGCGGTTCGAATCCGCCCGGGGCTATGACCAGCGAAAGACGGCTTGTTTTATAATCCAAGCCGTCATTTTAAATATTGGTGCAAGAAATGGTGAAAATCAATTCTGTCACGTTTGGCGAAATTGAGATTAACAAGAAAACCTATTTCTCCGACATGGTCGTCTGGTGGGACGGCAAGCTCGAGTACAGGGAGAAGTCGCATAATTTCACCATAAGCGATTTCTTGGAACTCGCCGAAAAAAAGCCGGAGATCATCGTTGTGGGCACAGGCATAAACGGCATCGTCAGGATTCTTGCAGAAGCCGAGCAGGCTGCCGAGGAGAAGGGCATCGAGATCTTCAAGGAGCTTTCGCCTAAAGCGGCAGAGATGTTCAACGGCTTCGTGGCGGATAAAAAGAAAGCGGTCGCTCTTATCCATTCCACTTGTTAAGGCGCTGCGGTATTTTATTAAATAAATTGACAAGATTTTATCATGGGTGTAAATCTCTCCGAGCTGGTTTCAGGCAGGCAGATCGAGCTTTCCGACCTCAAGGGAAGGAGCA
>CAYGVQ010000024.1:7663-10742 GCA_964353515.1 uncultured archaeon | reverse complement strand
TGGGTTTCACCGAAAAGGGTAAAGGCGGAAAATTCATAGAAAACGGCGAGACCGAGATAGGTGGCAAAATCCCTGTGAATACATCTGGCGGCTTGAAGGCGAAAGGCCATCCTGTCGGAGCGACTGGCGTGGCTCAGATAGCAGAGATAGTTACGCAGTTGCGCGGGGAAGCCGGGAAGCGTCAGGTGAAAGGGGCAGGGATTGGCTTGGCGCACAATGTAGGAGGTTCAGGTGCAACTGCTACTGTTCACATATTGTCGATAAAAAGGTAGAGGTCAGGTAGATGATAATATGACAAAAGAATTCGCGGTCCCGTTTCACTGGAGAAGGTTCAGGGAAAGATACCAGCTTATAGGCTCCAGATGCGACCAATGTAAGAAAGCATTCTACCCTATAAGGGTTATCTGCCCGCATTGCAGGAGAGCGGGCCACATGAAGGAAGTAAAATTCTCCGGAAAAGGCAAAATATATTCTTATACCGTAATTCGCGTTCCACCGGAAGGCTTCAGGGAATACGTGCCTTATATAATAGCAATAGTCGAGCTCGAGGAGGGGACGAAGCTCATGTCACAGGTAGTGGATGTCGACCCCAAAGACGTTAGGATAGGCATGCAGGTAAAGTCATGCTTCAGAAAGATAAGAAGCGAGAACGACACGGGCCTCGTTCTTTATGGCTTCAAGTTCAAGCTGGCGTGACGTATTTTAATTAAAATTTTAAGGCAGGGAACAAGTGAATATTATGGTAAACATACGCCCCTTCAGCGGCTACAGATACAATGAAAAAAAGCTTGATATAAGCAGGGTTGTTCTGCCGCCTTATGAGCTCGCCAACGAGGAATTCAAAGAAAAGTTTTTCAACATATCCCCCTTTAACGTCATAAAGATTTATCTCGGCAAGGCGGGCAGCAAATCAAACGGCGAAAGATACCAGTATTCTGCCGATTTATTTGAAACTTGGATAAAAAAGGGCTATTTGACAAAGGATGAGGGCCCTTGCCTTTATGTCTATTCGCAGGAATTCGAACTGGACGGCAGGAAAATGGAGAGAACAGGCTTCGTTTCCTTGGTCGAGCTCGAGGACTTGGGGAAGAATGTCTTCCCTCACGAAGAGACCCTGCAGGAAACCATGATAAACAGGAGGGCACTGATAGAAAGGACAAGAACGAACTTCGGTCTTATCTTTTCTCTTTATTCCGACCCGGAGAGGAGGATAGAAATTTTGCTGGAAAAGATGAAGCAAAAGCCGCCGATTTCTGAATTTTTCACGGATTACGAAGGCGTCAGGCACAGACTATGGCTTGTGCGCGACAGGGCAATCATAAGCCAAATAACTGATGAAATGAAAAACAAGAAACTGCTTATCGCGGACGGCCATCATAGATACCAAATATGCCTTGAGTACAGCAAGCGCAACCCCAGGGACGAAAATGCCAAATACACGTCCATGATGCTGGTCAATATCAAAAATGATGGTCTTGCCATACTGCCGACCCACAGGCTCGTCAAAGGCATCAAGAATTTCGACAAGGAAAAACTCATAGAAAGGATGGAACTTTATTTTGATATGGAGGTTTTTAATTTCGGGACGAAAGACGAAAACGAGCGGGTAAGGGAAGTGATGCAAAGGCTCGTAGCAAAGGACGGGAAACATTTCGGCATGTACCTGGGCGATGAAAAATATTACATCCTCGGGCTCAGGGATGAAAAGGCAATGGACAGGGCGGCAAAGGAATTTTCAAAGCAGTGGAGAAGATTTGATATGAACATACTGCATACCCTGATACTGAAAAAAACACTTGGCGTGGACACCATGAATACACGTGACCAGTGCCACATGGAATACGTCAAGGACTTCCGCGACAATGCAAAAAAATGCCTAAGAAAGGTCAGAAGCGGCGAATGCCAGGCCGCCCTTTTCGTCAACCCTGCAAAGGTGGAGCAGGTGAAAGAAATCTCGGAAAGCGGTGAGATGATCCCTCCCAAGTCAACATGCTTTTACCCGAAGGTTTATTGCGGGGTAGTCATTCAAAAGTTTGATGATGCTCTGGTCTAGGCAATTTTAAGTTTGCGAATGAAAGATTAATGGGGTGGTTGGATGAAGAGCTGGGAAAGACACATAAAATTGTTCATACCGGGCCCGGTCGAAGTTTATCCCGATATCCTTGCAGAGGTGGCAAGGCCTGTAATCGGCCACAGGGACAAGCCTTTTCATGATCTTTTCCAGGACACGACTGAGAAACTGAAAAAAATTTTATACACGAAAAATGACGTTTTTCTTTCGACGTCTTCGGCGACTGGCGTATGGGAGGGCTGCGTCAGGAATTGCATAGGCAAAAAGGCGCTCGCCTGCGTTAACGGCGCCTTTTCTGACCACTGGCACAAGGTGGCGATAGCGAATGGCAAGGAAGCGGATAGGCTGGACATCCAGTGGGGCAAGGCCATAAAGCCGGAAATGGTGGAAGAAAAGCTTGCCACAGGAGAATACGACTCGCTTCTTCTGGTCCACAACGAGACGAGCACCGGCGTCGCGAATCCCATATATGAAATCGCCAAAGTCGTGAAAAAATACCCTGACGTGGTATTCATGGTGGATGCGGTCAGTTCGATGACCGGCATGAAGCTGGAGGTGGACAAACTGGGCATAGACGTCTGCCTCGCAAGCGTGCAGAAGGCCTTTGCCCTGCCGCCAGGCTTGGCTTTGTTCACCGTGAGCCAAAAGGCCTACGAGCGGGCAGATAAAATAAAGAACAGGGGTTATTATTTCGATTTCTTTGTTTTCAAGAAGAGCGCGGAGAAGATGGAGACGCCATCGACGCCTGCTATACCGCAAATTTATGGCCTCAATAAACAGCTGGACAAAATGCTGCAGGAGGGCATGGAGAACAGGCTGGAGCGCCACAGAAAGATGGCCGAGTATACTAGGAAATGGGCGATAGAACGCGGTTTCGGACTTTTCCCGGAGAAAGGCTACGAGTCCGCTACCCTGACGGCAGTCAGCAACAGCAGAGGCATAAGCATAGCCGATCTTAACAAGAGCCTCGCTGAAAAAGGCGTGACCATAAGCAACGGCTACGGCGAG
>CAYGVQ010000024.1:0-7563 GCA_964353515.1 uncultured archaeon | reverse complement strand
GTCGACAGGCAAATGATAGACGGCGCAAAAAAACTAAAGCTGGTCATAAGAGGCGGCGTCGGCCTTGACACCATTGACGTCGAATACTGCGACAAAAAGGGCATACGTGTAAAAAACACCCCCGAAGCATCGACTGTCGCTGTTACCGAGCTGGCATTTGCCATGATGCTTGGCATAACCCGAAATCTCATGAAGGCCCACACTTCCATGAAGGACGGGCAATGGATGAAGGATCTCAAGGGCAGCGAACTTTACGGGAAAACGCTCGGCATCATAGGCTTGGGCAGGATAGGCACTGAAGTCGCAATACGGGCGAAAGCCTTCGGCATGGAGGTGATTGCCCACGAAAAAAGCAGCAGGCCGTCAGACTTCGCAAAACTTGTTTCTTTGGATGAAGTTTTCAAGAAGGCGGATTTCATATCGCTTCATGTGCCGCTCAACGACGAAACTAACGGGATGATAAACAGGAAGACTATAGGCAGGATGAAGGACGGCGTGATAATAATAAACACCGCACGCGGCAAACTGGTGAATGAAAAAGACCTCGTCGAAGCCCTGAAGTCTGGAAAGGTAAGATACGCAGGCCTTGATGTTTACCAGAACGAACCGCCAACAAATTCGCCTCTGCTTTCACTGGAAAATGTTCTAATGACACCGCATCTCGGAGCGCAGACGTCCGAGAACATGGAAAGGATAGGCGACATAGTTTATGCGATAATAAAGGATTTCATTAACTCCGCCTAGACTATGAAATCCATATCCATCCATGCATAGCTGAAAAGTTTTCCGGTTCTTAAGGCGATATCCAGCTGTAGGTCACTCGATGCTTCCAGGAATTTGCGAAAGGCCATGCCCAGCTTAATCTGCCTGCCTATTTTTTTCTTCCATGCGGCTTCGTATTCCCTGAGAACGTTTTCACTGAAATCATTGAAACGGAATGCCTTTTCAATGGTTTGGGCCGCGATTGCCGCGCATGTCAAGCCATACACGACCCCGCCACCCGACCACGGCTTGTTCTGGCCGGCCGAGCCGCCCACAAGCAGAAGTCTTTCAGCATAGCTCTTTTTCACAGGGCTGACCGGTATGAGCCCTGCGGATTTTTCATAATTTTTGATGCCAAAGAATTGTTCAACATTAGCGAATCTGACATGCCTCCCCCATGCCCCGTATTCTGTTGTTTTACCTCTCGGGATTTTCCAGAAAAAACCGTCTTTAAGCGCCCTTTTATCAAAATAAAGGTCGACCTTGTTCTTGCGATCTTCCTTTTTTGTGATCGCTATAAGGCCCCTGACGAGCCTTTTGCCGTCAGAGAAGGCGCCAACAACAGAATTAGGTCCGTCGCAGCCCAGCACCATTTCCCCCCTGAAAACCCCCCTGCTGGTATGAAGTTCAACCGCTCCGTTTTTAACACCCGTTTTTTTCACAGTGCAATCAAGCTTTATCGGCGCCTCGACCAGTTGCGCTATTTTTTTGTCGAAGTGCGTGCGGTTTATCACATAGGCGGCCTTCGCTTTGCTCATTGCAAGTTCGCTCTTTCTCGAGTGCAGGACGGCGGTGTCGACCTCGTTTTCTATCACGCCCCATGTTTCAATGTCAGGAAAAAAGCTCCTGATGTTCCTTGAAATGAGGCCGGAACATTTCAGGGGTTTGCCTATTTCCTTGTCCTCTTCCAGCACGATGACCTTGTAGCCCATCTTTTCGCACAGGTGGGCTGCATACAAACCAACAGGGCCTGCGCCCGCAATTATGACGTCCAGCATAATAAGCCCTTTTGCATAATTGTTTTTATAAAACATGGCTCAAATATTTATGATATTATGATTTTGGACCCGACTTCAAAAAACTACAGGTTTTTGCTAGTGATACCAATTGCCATGCTTCTGGTATCGGCTGTTATCATAATCAACCAGTACAGCCAAACAGGCGAATTCCTCAAAAGATCGATAGAGATGAAAGGCGGGACTGTAGTAAACATAAACACACAGGAAAAACTCGATATCTCTGCCGTCGAAGCCAGCCTAAGGCAGAAATTCCAGCCGGTCAATGTACGCGAAATAAGGAGTTTCAGGGGTTATGGCACAATAATAGAAACGTCCAGCGAGGTGAAGGCAGAAGACATTTTGGCAGAGCTCAAAGCACTCGGGGTAGACACGCAAGACAGCAGCGTCGAGTCCATAGGCCCGTCGCTCGGAGCATCTTTCTGGGCGCAGGCGCAGCTTGCAATTGTGCTGGCTTTTGTATTCATGGGCATAGTCGTTTTCGTCATCTTCAGGACGTTTGTGCCGTCCGCTGCCGTCATAATATCGGCCTTTGCCGACATCTTCATGACCCTTGCGTTCATGCAGGTGTTTGGCATTGAGCTTTCGCTCGCGGGTCTGGCCGCGATCCTTATGCTGATAGGTTATTCTGTGGACACGGACATTCTGCTAACGTCACGCATGCTGAAAGAGTCCGAGGACAAAACTTTGGGCGATAAACTCAGACATGCCATGAAGACAGGCCTCACCATGACGCTCACATCGATAGGCGCGTTAACGCCGCTTTTCCTGCTCGGCATATCGCCTGTCATAACCCAGATAGCTAATGTGCTGCTGATAGGCCTGGCTTTCGACATAATGAACACGTGGATAACCAATACCATTATCCTAACATGGTATTGCGAGAAGAAGGGGATGAAATAATGCTGAAATACTGGAGATTTCTACTGTTCCTGATAATGGTTTTCGCGAGTTTGTTGGCCATAGGCCTCAAGCCCCAGTACTCAGGCGTTCAGATAGCATACATATATTCCGACTCGCCGGCAAAGGGGGTTTTGCAGAACGGCATGATTATTTCTGAGGTGAACGGCAAAGCCATCAGTAGCGCTGGCGAGTGGGATGCCATAACCAAAGGCTACACCGGCGACATCAAAATAAAGGCCGACAGAAACGACTACAACTTCTATATCAACGAGACCAATAAGACCGGCATTGGTGTAGAAGTCAACGACATCGACAGGACGAATCTTGATTTCGGTCTTGACATAAAGGGCGGCACTAGGATTATCCTCAAACCAAAAGAAAACGCCTCTGCCCAGATGCTCGAGCAGGTCATAGGCACGCTGCAGACCAGGGCCAACATATACGGCCTCCGCGAAATACGCTTCTTTTCCGTGAGAGGCCTCGAGGGGGATTTTTACGTGCAGGTCGAGGCGGCCGGCGTGGGCAGGGAGATTGTCGACACGCTGCTTTCCAAGCAGGGCAGTTTCGAGGCAAAGGTACTCAAGCCCGTTTACATCAAGGACGGCAGGGGAACTTTCGATCTGGGAGATAACAAATACGATGTGGAATATCTTGGTAACGAAACGGCAAAAATCGCCAATTTGACCGTGAAGGCCAATGAAAGCTTCGTGCTCGAGGACATAGACTTCGCCTTCGTGAACATAACCCAGAGCGGAGACCTGATATTTCTCGGCTCGTCTTACAAGGGCGACGACATAGAGTTGGTTTATACGGATGCCCAGCATTCCGGCATAATACCCCAGAGGAACTTTTTTGAATTCTATTTCGGCATTCTGGTTTCCGAGAAGGGAGCAACAAGATTCGCCAAAATCACTTCCGGCATCCCATCCCAGCTCGACCTGAATTCGGGCGAATACTATCTGAAAGACTCGCGCATACTGCTGTACCTCGACAACCAGCTGGTTTCGGATCTCAGGATAGCATCAACCCTTGGCGGCAAGGCTTACACGACGCCGCAGATAACAGGAGGCAGCGAGACAAGGGAAGAAGCGCTTGACGAGAAGCTCAGGCTGCAGACGATACTGCGTTCCGGCGCGCTTCCGGTCAGCCTTGAAACAGTTTCTGTCGGCGTCATATCGCCTACGCTGGGAGAGGGTTTCGTGATGTCAGCGGTTTTTGCTGCAGCCATGGCTGCAGTTGCGGTCATGATAGTTATATTTGTTAGATACAGGAAAATAAGCATCTCCCTTCCGATAGCAATGGTCGGCTTTTCAGAGGTCATCATTATCCTGGGGGTAGCCTCCACCAATGACTGGATAATATGGGGCCCTGTCCTGGTGCTCAATTTCATCATTGTCGCAATGGCCTGGTGGAAGAAATACGAGATAGACCCCACCGCGTGGATAGGCGCCATGCTGATCCCGCTGCTTGGCCTTCTGACATGGACCATCGACCTGCCTGCAATAGGCGGCATCATAGCAACGCTGGGCATAGGCGTGGACAACATGATAGTAATCGCTGACGAGACCCTCTCGGGCAAGGGGGAAGAAAGGAAGATTATCTATACAGTCAGGGATAAGATCAAACGCGCCTTCTTCATAATATTCGGTTCCGCATCCACTGTCATATCAGCCATGGTCCCCCTCATGATACTGGGCATAGGTTTCGTGCGTGGTTTCGCTATAACAACCATAATCGGCGTTCTGATAGGCATCCTTGTGACAAGGCCCACATATGCTGAAATAGTCGAAATGAGCGCACAAAAGAGGGGAAAGGAAAAGAAATAAGTTTCTGGGGTTCAGCCCTTCACAAGCCTTGAAACATTGCCATCAAGTTCTATGAGCCCTTCCTTTATGGTGCCTGTCCCGAGGAAATCATTTATCACAACGGAACCGTTTTCCGTCGTTTCGTTCCAGTTGCCGGAGGTAAGAATGAGTTTCATGCCCTTCAGCTCGAGCGCATTCAGTTTCATACCGTAAACGTTTATCACGCCAAGGGTTTCCTTTACAACAAGCGAGCTTCCTGTCTCCTTCAGGGTAACGGCCTTGCTGCCCATGTCGACGCTGACGCTTCCCTTGAAATTCGATATTTCGCTTGTGCTGGTGCTCATGTTGACGAAGTCCTGCGCGTTGAACTCGAAAGTTTCAGGATAGAAACTAATTTTTATAATTTCCACCCTTTTAACAGGCACGGTGAACAGGTTGCCCAGCGGCGAGGATTCGAACCACCTTTTTATCATGTCGAAGAAATCCGAAAGCAGGCCTTCGGCCCTGACCTCTGGAATTATACTGATGGATAAGAAAAGTACAAGCATAGCGAGTGTTATTGCTTTTTTCATGGCCCCACCATATTTAACTATTCGAGAAGAATATTTAAATTGTCAACTATGCGCAGAAACTTATAAATATTTGTTAACCATATGATAGGGTATGGATATTCTCTTTCAGCTGATAGGGGCAGGGGACAACTGGATGTCATGGATATTCTTTCTTGTATTCTGGGGTATATTTTTCTTCTTCTATCCGAGGCTCATGCTTACGCAGATAATGTGGAAGATAGAGAGGACCGCGGAAGAGCTCGAAGAGATGGCGGCAGAGACGAAGACTTTCATGGTCGGCCAGATATCGAAAAAGCCCGACAAGAAGCTGAGAGATTCGGTCGCGAACTTTTTCGAATTTTTCGTGATCACGCCCGTTTCGCTCGATCCCTACGGAGTGGTCAAGAAATTCGAACTTGTCATACAGAACGAGAAAGAGCGCTTCCATTATTTCGTTAACCAGGTCGCTCCGCACATGAATGAGGAGCAGAAGGCAAATACCGAGATGGGCCTTGCGGGCGGCATAGAGATGTACACCATAGCGAAGATCATCAGGCATTATGTAGAGCTGATAAAGCAGACGAAATCCTACCAGATCGCCCTTATAATCCAGATGCAGCTGCCGCTGGTCGAGAGGATAGCGAAATCCATTTACGAGGGTACGAAATCGCTTGCAAGGGGCGAGCCGGTTGGTGACGGCGTCGGCCCGCTTGTTATAGCAACCATTGTCGGAACGAAAAAAACACGTGAGATCGAGGAAGACATACTGATGGCCGAGGTCTCAATGGAAAACAGGAGATGCTTCGTGATGAAGGCTAAGGGTCTTGGCGGCAGGCTTGGAAGACCGGGCAGGGCAGTCGAGAAGATCGTGAAGCAGTACAAGATAGCAAGGATTATAACCATCGATGCAGCGGCGAAGCTTGAGGGCGAAAAGACAGGCTCGATTGCCGAAGGCGTCGGCGTCGCGATGGGCGGGCCGGGCGTAGAACGCTCGTACATCGAGGACATCGCCGTGAAGAACAACATCCCGCTGGATTCGATAATCGTCAAGATGAGGCCGGAAGAAGCGATAGTGCCGATGAAGAAGGAAATCAAGGACGCGGTGCCAGGCGTTTTGGACAGGATAAAGGAGTCGCTCGGCAGGACGAAGAAAGGCGAGGCCGTCGTAATCGTCGGCGTGGGCAACACGTCCGGCGTTGGTAACGATTTGAAGGCGGCGAAAATCGCAGAAAAATGGATCGACGACTACGACCGCAAAACCAAAAAGGAAAATAAAAAGAGAAAGAGGTTTTAGTTTTTCCGTTTCTGGATTTTACCCTATTCTAAGGCAGACGAAAGTTCAAGTGCAGCGGCTCTTATATCTGGGGCTTCTGTTATTGCCCTTCCAATTATCGCGTTCCACCTATCACCAGCCACTTTAGCCGCATCCTCTATTTTACCGCCTTGTTTAACGAAACCAGGCGAATAAAACGTCGGTTTTATACCGCTTATCTCTGCTTCTATAGCTGCCCTGTATTTCTCAATCTGTTCGGGCTTGTTGCCTGGAAGAACGAAATTGTTTACCCCTGCGCACGCGGCACGGAGGTATATTTCCATGCATTTTTCATCCGGGATGTAGCCGCCTTCGGATACTTTGAAATTTGGATGGGTCATTTCCCCACCCACAATCGGTTCAACCCCTTCTTCATACAATGCCTTTGTCCACTCGCTTTGGGTCAGATGACCAGTAAAGGGGAACAATATCGCCGCGTTTACGCCAGCCTTCGCCATTATTTTTGCGAATTTCACGCCCATGTCAGGTATGTCATTCCCAGCCTTCTGGTGGTCATAAATTATTGGTTTGTTCGTATGCTCCCTAACCCTTTCCACCCATCTGTCCAATCCACCTATCAGGGCATGCAAACCGAATTTATATGCAGTCACAGCATCGATATCAGCAGTTTTTTTTGCGATTTCTTCAACCCTTTCTAGAGGTGCGTCACAAGCAGGTATCCAACCTTTGTTTCTTTTTATAATTCTCACATCCCTGCAGTCCTTCTTCAGGTCTTCTATGCAGTACGTCCTCATGTATGCGTTGATATATCTAAGTTGCTCGGGGGTTACAACACCCTTCTCAATGAGGTAAGGCAGCATTTCCCCGAAAGTGGCTATCGCATTCACATTTATTCCGGTTTTGCTTTCGAAATCCTTTATAGCACCAGTCCTGCCGTCAGTGCCTAGTTCCTGCCTGTCGACTGCGATTATCAAATCCCCGAATTTCAGGTCTTTGGCGACAGAAGAAAGCTGCTCCATCGCCTCATATTTTGCACCGCCGGTCGTTATAACATCGTCTAATAGAATAACCCGGTCACCATCTTTTATATTGCCCACAAATTTTTGTTTCACCGGCGTTTTTTCAGTTTCCTTGAATTTACTCCTGTAAGTCAGATATCTTTTGTTTCTGCCACCCATTGCGAGCAAAACTGCTACTGGAGGCGTTAGATTGGTTCCTTTGTCCGGAGGTCCGTATAGTGTATCGAAAGGCCT
>CAYGVQ010000023.1:10175-11681 GCA_964353515.1 uncultured archaeon | reverse complement strand
TAGCGACCATGATAAAGGGCATAACCGAAACGATTTCGCAGCCTTCGCTGGTCAACCTGGACTACGCGGACGTCAAGACGATAATGCACTCGGGAGGCGTTGCGACGATCGGGGTCGGCGTTTCGGACACGAAAAACAGGGCATATGAAGTCGTTGAGCAGGCTCTGAAGAACCCATTGCTGGACGTTGATTACGACGGCGCTAGCGGCGCATTAATCCAGGTTATAGGCGGAGATGACATGACCCTGGAAGAGATAAACGTGATCGGGGAGACCATTTCCAAGAAGATGAATCCCGAAGCAACGGTCATGTGGGGTGCAAGGGTCCTGCCTGAATTCAATGGCAAGCTGCAGGTCATAACCATTATCACGGGCGTCAAATCGCCTTACATAATGGGCAGGCCGCAGGAAGCGAGGCGCGCAATGTCGGTCGCTGAAAACTTTTCCAAAGAATTCGGGATAAGGGTGTATGCCTAAGCCATCGGCATGCGCTCGATTTACTGAAGTCAAAAAGCAGGAGATAGAAAGAGAAATTAATTCCATCGGGAGGGCAGGCAGTAGCCTTGCCCTCCTTCATTATTCCTAATGCTACTTCTTTTTTATTTTTTGCCGCTTCACCTGCAAAATTATTTATGTCGGAACATGGATAGTTTATTTACATGAAACAGGAACCTCTTTTGCGGGCTGATTTTGACACTTTCCTTAAAAAACTCTACGAGCACGATACGCCCGGGCTGAAAAAGCCTGCTGCCACCAGCAAAAGGAAATCGGGGAAAAAGGCGAAATCAGGGGCAAAATACAGCGGCAGGAAGAAGCCTGTCAGGCAAAAAAATACCGAATACAAAGCCGTTTTCTCTTCTGGTCAGGGCGATTACGCCGCCAAAGCAGGACACGAGGCGGCGCTGGCGCAAAAAAAATATGAAGGCATGGAAGCGCTTTTCATCTCGCTGAAGCCATCCGCCTTTAATCTGTTTGATGTTCCTGCGGAAAAGGCCGGCACCAAAGAGATGCTTTATGAAATGATTACGGGCAAAATAAACGAGAGCCTCGCCTACGCGCAGGAGCTGCAGAAAACTGTTGATTACGGGGCGAAGCTGCACTCTGAGAGAAGAGCCGAGATGCTCAAGCTCGAATACGACAATCCCGTTTTCATAAACAACCAGTGGACCTACCAGAGGATTTTCATCCAGAACAGCAGGAAAGACTCGACTGTTTACGACCTGACCATGGACAAGGCGAAGGCCGGCAGCCTTGAGACAAAGGTAAGATATGATGATAAGTTCAACACGGTTTATTTCGATTCGCTGAACAACGTCAAAGACGGCAATAACCAGGCATATTGGGAAGTCTGGGTAAACGGCCGGATAGTTGAGGAGGCGCTGGACAGGAAGCAGTTGAAGAAAGGCGATGTGATCGAATGGAGACTCGCAAACGAAAAGGAAGAGGGCTGTGGCGGCGGAAGCTATAGGCCGGAGTTTTTGCCCAAGCACGAGCTGCGCAGAATGGC
>CAYGVQ010000023.1:0-10075 GCA_964353515.1 uncultured archaeon | reverse complement strand
ACATGATTACGCGCATCAGGCTCACGAACTGGAAATCGCATCTCGCTTCCGAGCTTACGTTCTCGAAGGGTGTGAACGCGCTCATCGGCATAATGGGCAGCGGCAAGACGAGCGTGATGCAGGCTATCGCCTTCGCTCTCTTCGGGACATTTTCGGCGCTGGGCTCGAGGAAGCTTGGCATCGACGATCTTATCATGGGCAAGCCTGCCAAAAAGGACAGCGCTTCGGTCGAACTGGAATTCGCCGTGAACGGGAAAACATATTCTGTGAAAAGAACGCTCGAGCGCGGCAAGGGCTCGTCCGCTGAAATCCGGGAAGAGGGCAAGCTGCTCGAGGTCAATCCTCAGGGCGTGACCCGCGAAGTTGAGCGGCTCCTGCAGATGGATTATGATTTGTTCTCCAGAGCGATTTATTCCGAGCAGAACGCGCTCGACTATTTCCTGCAGATTCCGAAAGGCAGGCGCATGCAGCAGATAGATGAGATGCTGAAGCTCGACCGCTACGAGAAGGCGAGGGAAGCAGCGGTGTTCATACGCAACAAAATCTTCGAGCGCCGGAAAGAAATGCTACGCGTCATCGAGGACATGAAGGAGCGGAAATTCGACGAGAGAATCGTTGAGCTTGAGAAAGAGGTCAAAAAAAAGGAAGACGAAAAAGACGAGACCAAGAGTAAGGTATCGGAAGCCGAGGCAAAAAGGAGAAAACTCTCTGAAAAAGTCGTTGCCCACGAAGCTCATCAGGACCTGCTGAATGAAGTCATGCGCAAAGGCGATGCCCTTCGCTCTAGGGTCATGGAGATGAAAAAGCAGATCGCGAGCAGAAAACTGAAACTGAAAGGGGTCAAGGTAAACAACGAAAGCCTGAAGGCAATGTCCAATGAGGTTATCAGACTTGACGTGAAGCTCGAAGAAAAGGAACATGGCATTCGCATCACAAGGGACAACGCATCATCCAAGAACGGCAGGATACATGCCCTGCGCGAGCAGGTAAAAGAAGCGCAGCTCCGCCTCACAGCGAGCAAGGAAAACGAGATGAAACTGAAAAAGCTCGAAAGGCTTCTCGGCGAAAGCCCTGACAAAAAACTGGAAAACATGCTTAAAAACGTCGATGAACTGAAGAAGAAACTTTACTCGCTTGAGGCCGAAAAGTCAGAGCTCCGGAAAAGCCTCGCCGAGCTGGAGGCAGCGAAAGACAAATGTCCGGTATGCGAGTCTTCGCTTGCTTCCGACAGGAAGAAAACGTTGGTCGAGCACAGATTGAGGCACATCGGCGAGATGGATGTAAGGATAAGCGACGTGCTGAAGAAGCTGACGCACGAAAATGCAGCAGCCGACGAGTTTAACAGAGGTCTTGAGCAATATGCCGACCTCAGGCGTGAGCTTAAGGATGTCGCCTCGCTAAAAGACGGGATAAATGAGAACGAAGATAAGATTACGATGCTTCTGAAGGACATCAAGGCCATAGCATCCGACATAAGGAAGAAAGAAGCGGAGGAGAAAACCCTGCGCATTTCGCTCGAAAAGCTCAGGCTCAGGCAGGGCAGACTTGCTGACTTGCTTAAGGACAAAGAAGACATGGAGAATATGAGGAAGGAAAAAGACGATCTTGAAAAGCACCTTAAAGGCCTCGGAAAGCAGAGAAGATCGCTTGAGCGAAAGCTGCGTGGCAAGGATATAAAAGCGATGAGGAGCGAACTGCAGGAGACTGTAGGGGCTTCGCGCGGCCTTGAAAGTAAGCTTGCTGCCCTTGAAGAAATGCTGAAGGACAAGGGCGCGAACCTCAAAGACCTCGAGGAGCAGAGGGATACCTTTGTCAAATACAAAAAAGAGACCTCAGCGTATGAAAAAACAATAGAAGCCATGGACAGGTTCATCACGGTTCTGCGCAGCACGCAGGACCAGCTGAGGGACGAGTTCCTGAAGACCGTGAATTACATCATGAACGAGGTGTGGGGAGAACTTTACCCATACGGCGACTTATCGGCAATACGCATGCTGGTTGACAAGGATTATGTGCTGCAGCTGAAAAGCGCAAAAGACTGGCTGAACGTCGATCTCGTCTCAGGAGGCGAGCGCTCGCTCGCCTGTCTTGCCCTGAGGATCGCGTTCTCGCTCGCCTTCACTCCCAATCTCCGCTGGCTCATTCTTGACGAGCCGACCCACAACCTCGATACGAGAGCGATAGAGCATTTCGGTTTCGTTCTGCGCGACAGGATGGGGAGCATAATCGACCAGGTCTTCCTGATAACCCACGAGGAGCGCCTGTCGGATTACATAACAGGCTCGACCTATCGCCTGGAGCGAGACAAGGAAGTTGATGGCGTAACCAAGGTCATGGAGCTTTGAAATTTATTATCTGCATAAACAATAATTAAAACAGAGACCAATGAGATGGACGTTTTTAATGCTTTTTGCGGTCTTTTTTGTACTATTACCCATCGCTTCTTTTTCAGTGGACATGGGCTATGACGGCGATGCGCCGCCACCTAATATGGGAGCTCCGCCGGCCGCATGCCCTGACGGAACGCCTCATGGCAATTGTTCCGTCACCAAGCCCTACTATTGCATGAACGGAAGCCTGGTGCACAACTGCTCTTTTTGCGGTTGTGATGCGGGGCAGGAATGCAAGTATGGCATGTATTGCATACAATCATCTTTGCAATGCACCAACGGGACTTTAAACGGCAGCTGCTCTTCACAGAAACCCTATTACTGCATCGATGGCGTCCTAAGGATGAACTGCTCGCTATGCGGCTGCAGCCAGGATTCTGAATGCACCAACAATGGCTATTGCATAAAATCCCAGGTTAAATGCACTGATGGAACGCTCAACGGGACCTGTTCGCAGATAAAACCTTATTATTGTCATAACGGCAACCTGCTTGAGAACTGCTCAGTATGCGGGTGCGCCAACGCCACATGCGGAAGGGACGGCGTATGCCGTCAAAACCATCCGCCTCTGCTCGGGCCGCTTGACAACAGGGAAACAAAAGAAGGTGAAATGCTGCAGTTCACTGTTAACGCAAGCGATCCGGACGGCGATGCGCTGACATTTTTTGCTTCAAATCTTCCGTACGGGGCAAATTTTGATAAAAAAACGAGCAGGTTTTACTGGGTTCCTTATAACCAGACAGGCAACTACTGGGTGACCTTCTCGGTCGTTGACGCTGGTTATCCCCCCATGTGCGACCAGAAAATGATAAGGATAACCGTGGGTAAGGTAAACATACCGCCAAACCTTGAACCCATAGGGGACAAGAAAACAGACGAGAATATCCTGCTGGAATTTACCGTCCAGGCAAGCGACCAGGATGGTGATATCTTAACATATTATGCGGAAGGGCTTCCTGAAGGAGCGAATTTCAACATCCAGACGGGCAAATTTTCCTGGATCCCGGCCTTCGGCCAGGAGGGCAATTACAAGGTTAAATTCACCGTTTCTGACGGCAAGGCGAATGTTTCTAGGGAAATCACAATAACAGTGGGCGATGTAAACAGGTTCCCCAAAGCCGTTATATCCTACCCCATTGAAAACCAGGAATTCCTAGCCGGCAGCAACATTTTGTTTAGCGGCGGAGGCAGCTATGATGCGGACGGCGATAAACTTATTTACATGTGGGATTTTGGGGACAACGCTACAGCCACGACCGAAAACCAGACCATTGAGCATGTTTACCATAAGGCAGGAGTTTACAAAGTAATCCTGCTCGTCAGCGACGGCAAAACCTCTGCCGAAGCACATGTGATAATCTCGGTAGCTGAAACCACAGTCAAGGACAGCGACGGTGACGGCATAACTGACGGATATGACAAATGCCCTGGTACGCCTCCGCTCACGCCTGTAAATATTTACGGTTGTGAGACCCCAAAATATGCCAATTTTGAAAACAACATAACAACCGATTTTTCAAAAACCGATTTGATAAACGCCACAGATATAACTATCGGCGTGCCTGATGTCGCGAAAATCGAGTTCCGCAAAAACGAGCTCTTTCTCGTGGGAAAAAATCTTGACAAATACGTTGAAATAGGGAACTACAGCATTACGATAAATACAGAAAACATCCCCGAGCTCAACATATCAGCCGTGATAACGTTCTACAACGTTGCTCTTCAAGACCCGGTCGTAACGAAAGACTCTCTTTACTGTTCGGACTGCAGGCTACTAAGCTTCGAGAACGGGACCTTCGTCTTCTCTGTCTCCCACTTTACCACATATTCCCTGCTATCGCTGGCTTCTTTTTCAGGTTACTGCGGCGACGGGCTTTGCTCCATATACGAATCATGCGTCACCTGCATGGAAGACTGCGGCAAATGCAAAGGAGGCATACAGCCGCCGAAAGCCTGCCAGGAATTATGGGTCTGTTCTGCATGGTCCCAGTGCAACGAATTGAACCTCAGGACAAGGGAATGCACTGATGTCAACGTGTGCGGCACATGGGACAAAAAACCGCGTGAAGCGGTCGAATGCGGCAAGGAGGAAGGTGACTATTCTTCCTTCATTCTGTTCGGCATAGTTATAATGGTTCTTATCGTTGCATACCTTTCGACGGAGGTCTACAAAAAGAGGAAGGAAAGCAGGAAGATAGACCAGTTTGAACTTGAAAAGCTCATCAAAAGCTACGTCTACAGGGGTTATTCTATCGTGGAAATAAAGAATATGCTGCAGGCAAAAGGCTACAGCGAAAGCGAGTTAGACAAGATTATAAAGCAAGTCCAGAAGGAGATTTTTTAGGGCTACATGAAACTCTTTGCATCTTCCTTCCTTTTCTTTTCGCGGTCCGAGAACTCTCTTGCCGCTTCCTCAAGCGGCATGCCTTTGCCCGATTCCTTTGATTTACGTTTCCTTATGCGGACGAATATCGGATAATTCACCGCCTCGCCGACGATAAGGCCTGTCCCCACGCGCAGGCCTGAAATCTGATTAAGCACGTCTCTTGTTATGCCCTCAGACGACTCGCCTATGTGGTCGAGATCGTAGGGGTTCGTGACGCGGAGAATTATGTGCGTGTTGCATTGCGAGAGCACGGTCGTGGAAAGCTGAACAGGGCGCTGCGATATCAGGCAAAGCGATGCGTGGAATTTCCTGCCCTCCCGAGCAATGGTCTGGAGTATCGAGCGGGACATCGCCCTTTCTTCTTTCGCTTTCTCAGGGACGAACTGGTGCGCTTCTTCGAGAACCAGAAGGAAGGGCGGGATTTTTTCCTGCCTTCTGAGACTGAAAAGATTTTTCGCAACATAAGAGACGATCATCTGCTTGTTGGCCGAGCTCACCAGCGACGAAAGGTCGATTATGCTCACCTTGCCCTGCTGCGCTATGTCCTTCGTTTCCGGATAATCAAAAACGCCGAAAAGCTGCGTTTCCACCAGATCCGCTAGGAACGCCTCGAGGACGTCCCTTGTCTGCGGCTTCAGGTCTTCATCCTCCTCTATCATCTTTTTGAGCTCCTTCATGTCGAACTGCTTTTTGTCGCTCTTTATCCTCCTCAGGACGCGCGTGAGCTCTCTTGCCTGGACGGAAGTAAGATTGGGGATGAACTCGGAAAGCTGCTTGGGCGAAAGATTGGAAAGGCCTATTTTTATCTCGTTGCCGCGGATGACATTTATCTTGTCGGCATAATTTGTGTCGTCCGCAAAGGCAACGTATTCGCCATGCGTGTCGATTATTACGGTAGCGATTTGGCCTTCCTCCTTACTCCTTCTTAGCAGTTCTTCCAGAATCACGGATACGAGATATGACTTGCCGGCGCCTGAAATCGCGAGAATAGCGAGATGCTTCTGCAGCAGGCGCGTGAGGTTAAGCCTCACCTTTACGTCATGGAACGGCAGTTCGCCTATTTCCAGGCCTTTCTCGTCCAGGCCGAGGAATTTTTGCAACAGGGCGTGATCCGGTTCGGTGATACTTGTTCCTGGGGACGGGGGGAAGCTCACTTCATCAAACCTCCCTTCGTTGTAAACGCCTAGAGGCGAGACCTCAGCGACCAGGTATTCCCAGTTGCCAACAGGGAAAATGTCTTCCATGGGCTTTGATGATTCGTATCTTTCGACCGAATCCGGACGCATGAAATAGCGGTTGGTCTTGAAGACGTCTGCAACCCTCCCGATCAGGCGTCCGCCTTCGACGGCGACTTCCACGAACTGGCCCTTTCGCACAATCTTGTTCTTCTTTACCACGAAAGAGAATTTTCTCGTGCAGGGGCCGTCAAGTGTTGAAATAACCGTGCCGTATTTGTTCATTTTTTCCTATTGGCTTCCAAACTTAAAAAGCTGACTTTCCGCTTTACTTTTCTAAAACAGGCTCTACTTATATCGCTTTTTTTCATTTTCCCACAGTTTTCAGCTTTATTCTCACTTTCACTTTTAAGTCTCACTTTTTGGCAGGTTTCAGAAATATATATTCTATATTATATATTTTTAAAATAATATTTTATAAAATATTTATTTAATAAGTTTTAATAAAAAATATATATTATAAAGTATTTTTAAAAAAACAACGATTTTAATAGATAGATAACATTTATATAACTAAATGTTATAAAATATACTATGGCAGAACTTGCATCAGAAAAACCGGTGCTGGAGGACCTGTTTTTGAGGGAAAAGCCGGCAAGGATATTGCTTGCGTTGAAGTTGGCGAAAGACCGGTCAAAGGACACGGTTTACGCGACCATCCTCTCTAAGGAAGCCGACTGCACGTATTCACATACCATAAAGATCCTCGGCGTGCTGCAGAAGATGGGCCTCGTTCTTTTCGAGAAGAAGGGCCGCATAAAGCAAGTGAAGCTGACTGATGACGGTCTGGACATAGCGCACAACATGGAAGCTGTAAAGAGGAAGCTCATCCAGGTAGAGGACAAGTGCAAGAAGCAGGCGAAAACAGCGGTAAAGAAGGAAAAGAAAGCCGAGAAAAGGTAATTGTTCTTAAATTCCCGGGATCTGCTCGAATCTTGTTTTTTCTGGCATCTTTCTAGGCGTCAGAGGCTAGCCTGCCGGGGTGAAAAGTGCCCGGAAAATAAGGTTTAGCTTCAGAAAATTCACTCTTTAGCCCAAAACGTTACAGAATGTATATTCTATAACGTAAAACGTAATATTATTTAAGTAAAAATTACTAAAACGTAACTTTTATATAGAAGTGTAACATTATATTAAGTATGACAGAAAGAGAAAGAGAGTCAGTATACTACTTGACGAGGGATGAAATCAAAAAAATCATAGTTTGTTCTCCTTCTTTGAGAGACAGAACCATTATCAAAATACTGGCCAGGACTGGGATGAGAAGGGGGGAGCTGAGGGATCTGGAGGTAAGGGATGTTGACTTCGATAAGAGACGAATATACATTAGAAGCGGAAAGGGTGACAAAAGCAGGACCGTTCCGGTAGATTCGGACACGCTTCAAGACATAAAATTTTATATAGGAGACAGGAGGGAAGGAAAGCTAATAACAAGCAACAAACAGAATACCATATCCCTCAAGCAAATAAACGAGATATGCGCGAAATGCGGTAGAATCGCCGGTGTAAGGCATCCAAACCCGGGAAAGAAAGACATAACCCCCCATCTATTCAGGCACTCATTTGCCAGGATAATGCTCGAGAAGGGCATGAGGATGGAAGAGGTCCAAAAGATGCTCGGGCATGCAAGCATAAAGACAACCATAGACGTTTATGGTACTCCTGGCATTGAAAGTGTTCAGAGAAATTACGATAAAATAATAGAATCTTTCATCTGAATTTCATAAAAAATATCAGCTTGAAAAAAGCAGAAAACAGATAGAAAAAGCCTTCGAAAACGTATAGCATCGCCTCTGTTTTTGGCCATGTTTAAACATATGTTTAAACTCCTGAAAAATGGAATTTTATTTATATATACTAAATAAGATATTATATAAAATATTCTTTTTAAAATATTTTTAATAATATATCTTTTATAAAGTATATACTAAATTATATATTTTAGGGGAATTATTTTTTGCCAGAAAGTGAGACTTGGATTGAATTTGACCCCACGATGAAGACGAATGGGGGGAGAAGTGAGCGGTGAAAAATGAGGCTATGCATAGCGATTTTTAGGAGAAATACAGGATAACGGAATGTCCGACTTTATTCCTTCGCGGACTTACCGCCGCTTATGCCCATGGCAAAGCCGATTAGGGCGAGTATTATCCCAACGAAGGCGACGGCCATCCATACCATGAAGTATTCCGGCGAATAAAGTGAGGATAGGTAGCCGCCTGCTATGCCTATGAGCAGCAGTATCGCTCCCACGACCAACAGAATAACTGTGGCGGAGGTATTCGCGACCATATTTATAGTTGTCCTTTTGCTTAAAAAACTCCATAAACGATAAACACCCGAAATACATTAAGTTTTAAAAGAACGGAGAACAAAATAATTGAAATATATGTTTGACCTTGTTGTAGCTTCGCTCGGAGTTGTAGCAGGCTTCCTGGCAGTCACTTTTATAGGCTACAGATTCCTCAGAAAGCACAGCAGGGAGAACGAAACCTTCGCCAGGAACAGTGCAGAAGATGCCATGAAGATCAAGGCGAAGCAGTACAGGAACAATTAAAGCTCGTTTGCTCATGCCTTTTTAGCTTTTGAGAACAATACGTCTTTTTAAAAATTAAAAAAGGTTTAAGGATATGGCAACGTATAAAGCAGTATGCAGCGAAAGGAGAAGCACTATATTTTTGAGCATGAATGGAATTTATCTGGATGGCTTAGACTGCTCTCATCTGGACCAGAAGCTGACTCTTAGGAGATTTCAGGACGACCCGGGCGTATGCCTAGTATGCAACCAAAAAAACCTGCAATTCAAAGACCAGAAAGGGAAAGAACCAACGACAGATATGACTCTTTACGAGATTGTGCCTGTTGACTGCGAGCACATCGGAAGCACTGTTTTTTTGATGAGAAACCGCGACAGCGGTGATGTTTACGGCATACGGTGCGACAAATACAATCCAGGAACAGCAAAACCATGCGAAGCCGGAAAGGCCTTCCCAAATTGCATCCAAGAGTCGAGGGAGTTGCAAAAAATTAAATTATAAAGAATAAAAATCTTCTTTCAAATAATCTTATATAAGGTGATGGCATACGGTAAAGATAACACTCGACAACTCGCTGCTCGTTATGCACGACAGGCACCCTGTCATGCGCGAGCTGCAGAAGCTCCAGCGTGAGGGGAAAGTGAGGCTTTACCACTCGGATAACCTGAGCAGGCAGCTGGCAAGCCTCAGCGAAACCGAGGAGAAGATCTACCAGAGGCTGCGGGAAATGGTTTTCGGGCGAAAGCAGCAGGAACTGAACCTTGCGGAGCACGGTGACCTCTGCCTCCTGATAAATCACATGAAGTCGGATAGGGACTACTTCCTGACGTTGGAAAGGGAAAAATACAGGAACCTATCAGGCCACCGGAGACTGAAGGTGAGATTCCCGGACGAGGATTTTTTGAAAGAGGTAATGGCCAGGACAGAGCCTCCGGTGCGCATGAGGAAAAAGAAAGGAAGGAAAAAATAGCCTATTCCATTATTTTGGCGACAGCGATGCCGGAAAGCAGATACGCTATAAGGCCATCCACTGCCATCCATTCTAGCAGCAATCCCAGCGGCAGATTTATAAGAAGGTACATGTTGAGGAACATCGGTACCCCTGCAATGAGGAACACGCCAAAGCCGTATCTGAGGCCTTTCTGCACCCAGCTTTTGGCCTTAAGAATGCTGTTTACCCTTGCGTAAATGTAACTGAATATAATGCCGTAGACGAATGCGAATGCTATGCCGTAGTACATGAACTCCGCCGGCGGAGGGCCGGGACCGGGCATCATTATCTTGCTCCACACTGCGAAGTAGTTGGGGTCCATGTAGTAGTCCATTGTCAGCATCGCTGAAAGGGTGTTTACTATCTTGCCTATCACTGTGAACGCTATTGCCGCCAGAATTAGTTTTACGGGCATGCTTAGCTTCATAACAAATATTTGTTTTGCCCCCATAATTAATACTGATACCATGAAAGAATGCCTCAACAGAAGTGAGAATCTTAAGCAATGCGGCTGCACGTATGCTTCATGCCACCGC
>CAYGVQ010000022.1:9735-11915 GCA_964353515.1 uncultured archaeon | reverse complement strand
CAACAGAAGTGAGAATCTTAAGCAATGCGGCTGCACGTATGCTTCATGCCACCGCAAGGGCATGTGCTGCGAATGCATCCGCTACCACAGGGAAAACGGCGAAATCCCCGGCTGCCTCTTCCCAAGAGACGCGGAAAGAACGTATGACAGGTCAAACGAGAAATTCCTCGAGGTCATGGGCGGGCGGCATCAAAGCTAATCTCCCAGCATCTGCCGCAGGGAATCGGCGAAGGTCTTTGCCACGAATGCGACGTGATCAGCGCCTTTCCTGCCTCCGGCCAGCTTGACGACTGCATCCACTTCCGATGCCATGCCCTGCGCGAAGCCGTCAAAAAAGGAGAAGAAATGATTCGCGTCGAATTTGGGCCTGCCGATTATCTGCAGATTCGCTTCCCCTAGCTGTTTCTTCGCGTTAAGAGCGAACATGCACATGTCCTTGCCTTCCGTGCATACGGCAGCCCCGGTCTCTTTCTTCTTCCTCTTTTCATAAACCCTGCGCAGCGCCTCTCCGAAAGCGAAGCCCATGTTTTTTATGAGCCTCTCATCGTCTGCGATCTGTTTCACCGTTTCTATGCCTACCCTGAAATCAGGCATTCGCCCAAGGAGGTCGTCGACAAAGTCAAAACCGGATTTGACAGGCACCCCGGCCTTTTTTGAAAAATCCAGCGACAGCCTGACGCTGAAATCGTCCGAGTATCTCTCGATTTCTATGCCGTCCTTCGAGACTTTTCCCATTCTTGTCCTTATCTGGCCTGACATAGCAATTTAATTTTCCCCGCTAATGTTAAATACGTTATGAAGGAAGTTTTCGTCAGCAGGACGGAAGATTATTACAAACAGATAAAGAACGTACGTGACGGCATGGATAATGAACTGACCGTTTCGCACATCCTGAAAGCGCCGAATCCCTTCACGAAGTCAGGCCTGCCTTACGGAGAGCTGGTCGCGGGGGCCCTCAGAATACAGGAGGGCTCCAGCATGCTAGAGATAGGCCCGGGCCTCGGCGACTTGGCTGAAAACATATGCAAAGGGTTGGCAGATTTCCATTACACCTTCTGCGACATCTCGTATGATTTTATCAGGAACCTGAAGGCCAAGTTCAAAGGGAGCAGATTCTCTTTCGAGACCGGCGATTTTCTCGCAGCGAAATTCAGGGAGAAATTCGATGTTATAATATGCAACGAGGTCCTGGCCGACCTGCCTACGATAGTCAACATGACATTGTATAGTCCGAAAATCCGCCCGGGCGACGAAGACGCGTACTACGACGCGGTCTCCCTGGCTAAATTCTACGGCCTGTCACTGCCTAAAATCTCGCCTTTCAATTACGGTGCGGTCAAATTTCTCGACAAGGCGAAACACATGCTGAACGACGGTGGGAAGCTTTTCATATGCGAGCATTCATCCAAAACGCCGGCCAGAATCGGCGTTTTCGGTCACAGCGAATACACCATAGACTTCGCCATCCTCGAGAAGGTTGCGCAAAAGCTCGGCTTCAAAATACAGCGCGGGGCCATGACCGATCTGCTGGGCATAAACAAAAAGAAGGCCGTGCTTTTCTACACGCATCCGGAGCTGAAAATGCTTTACAACTTCTTCAAGAGGCGCGGCATTATGCTCGAACAAAAGGCCTACGAAGTCGATGAGGTAATCTCGTTGCTTGAAAGCAACGGCGTCAGCCTGCGCGGCAGAAAGGATTACGCAGCTTTTCTCGAAGCGCAGGCGAAACCCCTGCGCGAAATAACCGGCCAGTTTAATTATTTAATATTGGAAGCAAAAATAGAATAGATAGGATTGGTATGTTTTTCAGAAAGAAGCGAAAGTATTTCCTCAAGCTCAGCGGCATAGCCTTGATGACCGTGGTAGCGCTAATATTCGCGGCCGTGATATTCTTCCTTTTGCTGCCGCACATCATGGCTGTCACCATGGTTTTTGTTGTCATAGTGCTCATTTTCATCATAATCTGGATGCTAGCCTACATAGCCATGGTGCTGGGGGCGAGTGTTTACCGTTACGCGCTTCCCATGCAGGTGGAAGAAAGGAAATCAGAGAGGAAGAGATAATTTTGCGTATTGCTTGGTCAGGCCTTCAACCTCTATATGAATGTCCAGATTCTTTTCAGGTTCAGGCGACAGGATTTCGTAATCCACTTCCCTGAAGCCGAAGCACTGGATGCAGAC
>CAYGVQ010000022.1:0-9635 GCA_964353515.1 uncultured archaeon | reverse complement strand
GTCGTTTTGGCTTGCCATGATTATTTTTGGCTTATGGCCATTAATTAAGCATCCATACCGCAAAATTAAGCGCTGCGGCGAAGCTTACCCAGGCTATGTAAGGCAGCAGAAGCAGGGCCGCGTTCCTGTCGATCTTCCGGAAGCGCCATATGGTAAACAGGATGAAAAGCCACAGGGGCACAATGCCGGCGAAGCCGTATAACGGCGACTGAAGGCCGAAGAAAAGGAAGGACCACAAGGCGTTTAGTATAAGCTGCGCCGCGAATAGGTAAAGCGCCTGCTTTTCTGCCTTGCCTTTGAAGCCTTTCTTCCACACCAGGTAAAGCGAAAGCCCCATCAGAATGTAGAGCGTCGTCCACGCAGGACCAAAAAGCCAGTTGGGAGGCGTGAAGAACGGCTTGTTGAGCGAAGCGTACCATGTCGGAATCGATGCATAGGTAAAAACCGAACCTATAGCGCCTGCAAGGAAGCATAGCACAAGAGAGGTCGCAAGCTTAACGAAATCAATCTTCATTTTTAATTCCTCACCTCAAACATAAGTTGTTGCCTAGGCCTTGCCGCCTTCCATGGAAGCGTGTTCCTTTTTCAGCTCCTTGACCCTTTTCTCGAGAAGGCGCTTCTCGTTGTTGTAATCCTGTTGACTTATTATCTGGTCATGGAGTATGATTTTGAGAGCTCCCATGTCCCTGTACAGCCTCATCATATCGTCCTTGACGTCTTTTGCCGTCCTCTTTTTGACTTCTTTTCGAGACGGAGCGCTTTCCTTGAGGGCTTCCATCTCGTTCCTGAGATCTATCTGCTTCAGCAGCACGATTACAAGCGTTATGAGTATCGCCATTATTATGCTGACGAGGATGGTTTTTTCGATTACTGCCATCTCGTTTACCTCAACACCCAAAACAGAAATCAGGTAATATATGCAGGCGACGACTCCCATCACGAAAAGAGAAAGGATCAGATACTCTGTCTCTGTTCTTTTGGCCATATTATAAATTTGCCCTGGTCCATATAAATTCGTTTCTAGAGCTCCGCATGACTCCTTTCGGCGCAAACCGAAAGAAACCTGAAACGTATTAAAAGCACCTCTGGAAATATTTTATATGAGAAAGCTTTATGCGGCAGGCATAGTAGGCATGGTCATTTTTGTCATAACGGTGCTGAGCCTTCGCTACAGCGAGGCGGCCATGAATCCAGCCCCACCTTTTTGCGCACACCAAGGATATAACGTTACCGAAAGGGAAAATGGAACGCAATATTGCGATTTCGGCGACGGAAACAAATGCGAGATATGGCAGTTTTTCGATGGTGAATGCGGTAATGAGTACAGAAAGGATTTTCCATGCGTAAAGGAAGATCAGTTTGTATTTAGTTTCGAAAAATGCTGCGATGGCCTTGAACCTTATTTGAAATGTGGAATGGTAGGGCAAACAAAGTGCAGGCAAATACCCAACATTTTCCAGAAGTTCTGGGAAATTCTTTTGTGCCTTTTTGGGTTGTGAGGATTGAACATGACGGTTGTTGAGGAAAAAATCACGCTCGACAAGGAGGTCTTCAAGACGCTCGCGAGCGGAACGAGGATCGACATCATTAAATCTCTCGACCGCCGCAGGAAGACGCTCAGCGAGCTTTCTAAGCAGTTCGGGATGTCAGTTTCGACAGTAAAGGAACATCTTGACAATCTTGTCTCTGTCGGCCTTATCGAGCAGAAGGATGAGGGCCACAAGTGGAAATACTACGAGCTCACGAGGAAGGGAAAGGACATCCTCCACCCCGAAGACAAGAAGATATGGATATTGCTGGGGGTTTCGGTGTTGGCTATGATAGTGATTGGCTTTGACATGGTGAAGAATTCGATGCTTGCGATGGGGAGCTTTGCAAATCTGCAGGCAGCAGCGCCCAAAATGGAGGAGGCGGTAGACATGGGGACGAGAGCCGCTGCCGCCCCGCTGCCGGAACTGCCATACCTGCATATCGCTGGCTTCATAGTATTCGGCGTTCTGCTGCTGCTTTCACTCGCCTATGTAATTCACGCCAGAAGAAATATCAGGGTGTGAAGTCTATCTTTTCTCGCCTTTCTTTTTCTTTTGCGCCGCCTTCACCATCTGCAGAAAATACCGGTGTATTCTGGAATCTGCTGTAAGCTCGGGGTGGAAGGAGCAGACGAGCACATTGCCTTCTCTCGCGAGGACGTGTTCTTTTTTGTGTTTTGCCAGCGAAACCACGTTTTTGCCCAGCCTGGATATCATCGGCGCGCGTATGAAAATCGCTCGAAACGGTTTCCTGCCGAGCGACGGGATTGCGATATCGTCTTCGAAACTGTCTATCTGGCGGCCGTAGGCATTACGAGCGACTGAGATGTTGATGAAGCCAAAACGGAATTGCTTCGGGTGGTTCTCGATTTTTTTCGCCAGCAATATCATGCCCGCGCACGTGCCGAATATAGGCCTGCCTCTGAGATGAAACGTCGCTATAGCATCAACGAGATCGTGGCGGAAAAGGAGGCGCGTTATCGTCGTGCTCTCGCCGCCGGGTATTATTAGACCGTCGATTTTTGCGAAATCTTCCGGACGGCGGACGATGACGCATTTTGTCCCTAGCTCTTCGATCATCCTCTTGTGGGCATCGAAGTCGCCCTGAAGGCCGAGAACCCCAAGAAACATGACATCCCTCCAAACCCTTTACTGGCTTCTGGTCTGCATGAAATCGCTCTTGTCCATCGTTGATACGTCAATACCCCTCATAGCCTCTCCGAGGCCGTGGGAAACCCTTGCTAGGATATTGGGCTTGTCGAAGTACGTTACAGCGTCGACGATCGCCCTCGCCCTCCTGTAAGGGTCGGTCGATTTGAATATACCCGAGCCGACGAAAACCGATTCGGCACCCAGCTGCATCATGAGCGATGCGTCTGCGGGGGTAGCGATGCCGCCTGCTGCGAAGTTGGGCACCGGCAGTTTGCCTTTGCTGGCAACCATCCTGACCACTTCGAAGGGCACGCGCATGCCTGCTGCTTCCTTGCGGAGCTGCGAAGCGTTCATGCCAGCCAGCTTGGCGATTTCAGCATTAACGAGCTTCATGTGCCTTACAGCCTCGATTATGTTACCTGTTCCGGGCTCGCCTTTCGTGCGTATAAGCGCGGCGCCCTCGCTTATCCTGCGCAGCGCCTCTCCAAGATTGCGGCAGCCGCAGACGAAGGGCGTTTTGAACCTGAATTTGTCTATATGCGCTTCCGCGTCGGCGGGCGTGAGCACTTCGCTCTCGTCTATGTAATCGACGCCAAGCGCCTCAAGAATCTGCGCTTCAGCGAAATGGCCTATGCGGCATTTGGCCATGACAGGTATCGAGACAGCCGCCATGACCTCCTTTATCTTCTTCGGGTCGGCCATGCGGGCGACTCCTCCGGCCTTGCGGATGTCCGCCGGAACGCGTTCAAGTACCATGACGGAAACAGCGCCAGCCTTCTCGGCGATTTTGGCCTGCTCGGCGCTGACGACGTCCATTATAACGCCGCCCTTCAGCATCTCGGCAAGGCCAACCTTCAGGCGCAGCGTTCCCTTTTCCATAAGCATCCCTCGATAGACATTTGTTGCAAGTTAAATTTAATAAAGTTTTCAACTATCTAAACATCTTGGCCCGGCCGGCATAAAACTTGGTCGCCTGCCTGAGCAGCGAACGCCCTTTCTGCGTTATGCTGTAGACCTGCTTCATGCCCTCTTTCCTCTTCTCCACGTAGCCTTTCTTCTTCAGCAAGTAGAGGACGCGATACGCGGTTACGTTGCCCGGCCTGAAGCCGAAGCGCTGCTCGACCTCCTTGCGCAGCACGTAGGCATGCATGGGCTTGTCCCTCAGTATCCTGAGTATGTAAGGCCACAGGCAATCGTACGTGTTGTTGCGCTCGAGTTTTCTGAAAGGCATAATACCTATTTATTTTATGAACATAAAACTATTTAAATTTCAAAGGCCAACATTTTATATATGTAAAATATTCGGGAAGTGGTGATGTTATGGTCAGGGAAATAAGAGTCGCGATTGCCGGGGTCGGCAACTGCGCGTCCTCGCTCATCCAGGGGCTTTTCTATTACAAGGGCATCAATTCGAACGACGAGCTCGTGCCGGGCCTCATGCACAACATCCTGGGCGGCTACAGGATATCAGACATCAGGCCTGTCGCGGCTTTCGATGTCGACAAGCGCAAGGTCGGCAAAGACCTCAGCGAAGCGATATTCTCGAAACCTAACTGCACGAAAGTCTTCTGTGGAGACGTCCCGAAGCTCAACGTAAGGGTGATGAGAGGCCCGACGCTCGACGGCATCGCGAACCACATGAAAGACTATCCGGAGGAGAGGACGTTCGTGGTCTCGGACGAGAAGCCCGTCGATGTAGCGAAAGTCCTGAAGGAAACGAAAGCCGACGTGCTCGTCAATTATATGCCAGTGGGCTCGGAAGATGCCACGAAGTACTATGCAGAATGCGCATTGAAAGCTGGTTGCGGCTTCGTAAACTGCATGCCGGTTTTCATCGCATCGAACCAGGAATGGGCCAAGAAGTTCGAGAAGACAGGGCTTCCCATCATAGGAGATGACATAAAGTCGCAGGTTGGAGCAACTATAGTCCACCGCGTTCTCACAAAATTGTTTTCCGACCGCGGAGTCAAACTAGACCGCACATATCAACTGAACACGGGCGGGAACGCCGACTTCCTGAACATGCTGGAGCGCTCGCGCCTGAAATCGAAGAAGATTTCGAAGACGGAATCCGTCCAGTCGCAGCTGCCGGTAAGGATGAAGGACGAGAACATACACATAGGGCCTAGCGATTACGTCCCCTGGCAGAACGACAACAAGGTCTGCTTCATCCGCATGGAAGGCAGAAAGTTCGGCGGCGTGCCGATCGAACTCGAGCTGCGTTTGTCTGTCGAGGACTCGCCCAATTCAGCGGGCATCGTAATCGACGCCGTCCGCTGCGCAAAACTAGCGAAAGACAGGGATGTGGGAGGCGCATTGCTTTCATCTTCCGCTTATTTCATGAAGCACCCGCCGCAGCAGTTCCCTGATTCGGTCGCGAAGCACATGGTAGAAGAGTTTATTAAGGGCGAGAGGGAAAGATAGATTATAAAGGGTTGGGAAGCGCATGGTCCTTTACAGAAACAGGGACTGGTTCAAGAACATTTCAATAAAGGTAGGGCTTCTTTTTTCCAAGACAGGCCTTTCGCCCAACGGCTGGACCCTGCTGGTCATAATCCCCACAATAATATCCCTTTACTACCTGCTGCAGCAGAAGTTCCTTATTGCGGCAGCATTCCTTCTGGTTTCAGCGTTTCTCGACTTCGTCGACGGTTCGGTCGCGAGGGTGATGGGCAAGGTCACTAAATTCGGGGCGTATCTCGACACGATAATGGACAGATACGTCGAAGCGATAATAATCCTGGGCCTTTTGTTCTGCGGCCTGCCGTCGTTCTACCTGCCCGCCGCAGCCTGGCTGTTCATCTTCTTCTTCGGCTCCTTCATGACGACATACGCGAAAGCCGCGGCCAAGGAAAAGGAATTGACAGAGAAGGAGCTGACAGGCGGCCTGCTGGAACGCGGCGAAAGGCTGATAATCCTTTTTGCAGGCATCCTTCTGGGCGCCTACAATGTAAATTACCTGGTCTACATAGTCGTGATGCTCGCCGTGCTGACAAACGTGACCGCCCTGCAAAGGATAGTCATAGCCTCAAGGGAAGCCAGAGCAAGGGCGCAGTAACGCTTTTAAAGCTTTTTGACAATTTCAGTTAATGCTAAGAATACCAGTAGAGGTTTACGTAATAGCCAAGGAAAAAGGCGAAGTGAGCGTATTTTACGCGCCCACGGGCAATAATTTAAGCGATGCAAGCCCTATTCAGGCAACTTATCCCCTGGATGTGTTTCCTTTGGCTGACAAGCTAGAGACTGGCATGAGAAAAGCGATAACTATACATGAAGAAGATGTTAGAAAGCTGCAGTTCTAAATCTCAAATCTTTCTTATTCTTCCTGGGCTCGGCTCGTAACAGATGCCGTCGTTAAGCAGTCCATCGACTGCCGCTTCGATTTCCGCGCCCTTGACCTTGACCTTTTTCACGATTTCGGAGTAGACTACGCCGTCCTTATGCGAGCCTATGATGTCAAGAATCTGCTTCTTCACGGCGTTCTTTTCCTTGCCCTCCCTTTCCGCGATGAAAATGTCGACCCACTGTTTTTCAAGGCCGTGCTTTTCAAGCAGCTCTTTTTTCAGCTCTTCCGGATCCCTGCCCTTGTTTTTATCGATGAATTCCCTGGCTTTTCCTATGCCTCTTTCTTTATAGACAAGCTCAAGCCTCCTCAGGATTTCGTAATTGGGATCGTCAACCCTCTTGGCAACCTCGGGTATTATGTACCTTTCGCCCTCGTATTCCCTTATCTTGCCGATAACGTCCACTATGTCGCCAACGTTAAGCGCATCCAGCGGCTTCGTGGTCTTGAAAACCTTGAGGCGTATGGTGTCGCTGCCGTCATCCAACGTCACTGCCGCATATTTGCCGTCCTCAGCCACGAACCTCGCAACTACCGTGCCCAGCACCCTTGCCCTCGAAACCTGCTCGCCAAGGCCGGTTCTTATAAAACTGGGCTCGAAGCCCTCCCTCTTCACGAATTCGCAGTTCATCACGTCCCAGATGCGGACCTTCTTCGCCGTCTGCCTCGGTATCATAAAACCCTCACATTTTCGCTTAACTTTATTTTGTAAGCAAGATATAAAAATTACATGCTTTTCTGGCCGAGCAAAAGCAGCACAGAGACGACAAACATTACCATTGCTATTGTTATGACTATATACAACATCTGCCTGTCGTTCGCGAAGCCGAAGGGTATCGGCCCTATGAAGCCGCCTACTGCGACCTTCGTTTCTCCCTTCCCTCCAGCCTCCAGGAAAGAGCCTATTATAATAAGCGCAAAGCCTATGAAAACGACAATCACGCCAAGCGTTATCAGCTGCTCCATTCTCTATCCCTTGCCTTCATCTACTTCCCGAATCTCCTTTCCCTTCTCCTGAATTCCTCCATGATTTTGTCGAACTCATTTGTGGAGAAATCCGGCCACAACGCATCGACAAAGAAGAGTTCGGCGTATTCTGCCTGGTAGAGCATGAAACCTGACAAGCGCTTCTCGCCGCCGGTCCTTATTATCAGATCGAGCGGCTTTGGCACCATGAGAAATCTTTCGAACACCTTTTCCGGTATGTCGGTCATGCTCTTCAACAAGGACTTGTCCTGTATCTTTTTTGCAAGGTTTATTGCGGCCAGGACTATTTCGTATTTGCCGCTGTAGCCAAGCCCTATGTTAAGCTTCTTCACTTTGTACTTTTTGGTCTCTTCTGTCGCTCGTTTTATAAGGTCCTTGAGCGATTGCGGTATATCTTCGAATTTGGTTCCGAAGAAATTTATCTTTATTTTTTTCTCATGGATTATGCTCTTTCCTATCAGGCTTTTTGCCATATTCCCGATGAGGTTTAGAACCCTTTCCTTATCCTTTCCGTTTCTTTTGAAGTTCTCGGTTGACATGGCCCAGATTGTGAGTTCGTTTATTTCAGGATAGTTCTCAAGAATATGTGTCAGGATTTCCTTTACCTTTTCGCCGGATTCAATGCCATTCCAGGAAGGCGTTTTAAGGTTTTTCCTCCCCCATCTCCTGCTCCCGTCGGGTATTATACCGATATGCAGTCCTTTTTCCATAATGATTCTTTGTTGTAATATTTTATAAAACTAGGGAACTAGTTTCGAACTACTTGCCGAATCTTCTCTGCCTATCGCCGAACTCTTTGACTGCCCTGACAAAATCTCTTTTCTCGAGTTCTGGCCACAATTTGTCAAGGAAGATGAGTTCAGAATACGTGGACTGGAACGGCATGAAGTTTGAAAGCCGCTTCTCTCCGCCGGTCCTTATTATCATTTCAGGGTCGCGGAATCCGTTTGTCCAGAAATATTGCCGCATCATTGCCTCGTCTATTTCTTCTGGCTTTATCTTGCCATTCTTTGCAGCCTTTGCTATTTTTCTCGCGGCGTCCACTATTTCCTGCCTGCCGCCATATGCGATAGCCATATTCAGAAAATAAGTCGAATAGTTTTTCGTTTCCTCGGAAATCTTGCGGATGCTTTCCTGCAGGTCTTGCGGCAGCAGATCGAGCCTTCCGAAGAACCTGACGTTAACCCTGTTTTTATGGATTACATGTTCTTTATTTCCCAGCATGCCGCTGATTTCATTTCTGGCAATTGAGAAAAGATAGCCCAGCTCCTTTTTAGGCCGTTTCTCAAGGTTTTCAAGCGAAAGCAGATAAATGGTCACCACTTTTATGCCCAGCTCCTTTGACCATTCCAGAACATTTTTTATCTTTTCCGCGCCCCATTCATGGCCCTTCCACGGCCTTGCCATCAGGCGCTTCGCAAGCCTTCTGTTGCCGTCAGGGATTATGCCTATATGTTCGGGTATGCTCAGGATGAAAATCACCTTAATGCGTTTTTTATAAAATTTGGCTTTAATAAGAATTTATGGCTGGATATAAATATAAATCCTTATTCGGCATGGTGTTTCCATGAAATTCGAGCTGCATTGCCATTCTTGTTATTCGAAAGGTAGCAAAATCCCTTGGGAAGGCATACCAACACCGGAAGAAATAGTCAGAAGAGCGAAGCACATCGGCCTTGCCGGAGTCGCTATAACCGACCACAGGGCGACAAAGGCATGGAGCTCCGCTTCCAAAGAGGCGAAAAGGCAGGGCATATTGTTCATTCCCGCGGTCGAGCTGCAGACCAGGTCAGGTCACCTGATAGCGATGGGTGTCACCGAGCCGGTTGAAAATTTTCTGAGCGTTGAGGAATCGATTGAAAAGATTCATCGTGCAGCAGGCATTGCAATCGCTCCCCATCCTTTCGACATACGGGGCGAGGGCGTAGGCAGGCTTGCCTTCATGGCTGACGCAGTCGAGATCTTCAATTCTCTTAACATAGATAAGATAAGCAACAGGTTCATGTTGTCCAAGTTCAGGCGCCCCACAATACCGCGGGTTGTCGGCTCTGACGCTCATACGCTCCAGATGCTGGGCAGCGCGGTGAACATAATGGAAGCGGATGATATCGACGGCGTATTGAAAAGTGTAAAGAAAGGCAAGGTCCTCTTCCAGACGCGATACATCCAGATAGACGCAATATTGAACTGGGCAAGGGAAAGGCTTACGCTTTCCCGGCAGGAAGTCATAGAATACACCAACGCCCAATATGCCTTTCCGAAGCGGTGGCTTTACAAAAAGATGCTCAAGAAATTCCTTGCCACCGGCAATCTGCCCTGGAAGGTCCTGGCGGAGATGAGCCTGCAGGCGGTGAGGCTCTACGGCGTTGCAAAGATAATAAATTACTAGGCCTGCTCATCGACTTTTATTTTACGAACAGGACGAATTTGACCGCCAGTATTATTATTATCAGCAGCACGATTATCGCAAGCAGGATAACCTTGCCTGTCGTGCCTGTCAGGGTTATTATGCCGCCCGTCGGAATGCTGACGCCGCCTGTTTCGCCGCCCGTCCCTTCGGAAGGTGCCGGCTCCGGCGTAACGCCGACACCGAGCCTGAAGATCGTTTCCTTTTCCACATTCTC
>CAYGVQ010000021.1:0-12290 GCA_964353515.1 uncultured archaeon | reverse complement strand
GCTGGTGATGTTTGTGTTTTTCGGGAAGAAGAGGGAAGGCGGCAAGAGGAACGTCGCGCTGTTTGTGGACGGGCCGAACATAATAAGAAGGGAGTTCAACATAGACCTTGACGAGCTCAGAAGGAGCATCGAGAAGTACGGCAGGATATTGACAGGAAAGGTCTTCCTTAACCAGCACGCACCCGACAAGCTCATCGAAGCCGTCGCTAATCAGGGCTTCGAACCCAAGGTCGTGCTGGCCGGAGAGGCGGAAGCGGATGTCGATGTCAGCGTGGCCGTTGAGATCGTGAAGGCGGCCTACAATGAAAAAATAGATGTCATCGCGCTCGCCTCCAGGGATGCTGATTACCTGCCTGCGCTGCAGCTCGCCAAGGAAAGGGGGAAGGTCATAGTCATAGTAGGCATCAATCCCGGCTTTTCTAGGGCCCTGCAAAATGTCGCGGACCATGTTGAAATTCTTTCAAAAAGGGTTTGAATGGGTATAAAGGAAAACCTGGAAAGTATAATAAAGCAGATAGAACAGTCAGCCAGTAAAACCGGCAGAAGGGCAGAGGACATAATTCTTGTAGGGATTTCCAAAAACTTCTCTCTGTCGCAAATAAACGAAGCCATCGCATGCGGCCTCCGCGACATAGGCGAGAACCGCGTACAGGAGGCTGAAAGGAAATTCTCCCGCATTGCAGATGCCAGAAAACATTTTGTCGGGCACCTGCAGGGCAACAAGGTGAAAAGGGCAGTGGAAATTTTTGATGTCATACAATCGGTCGATGCGCTTAAAATCGCTGAAAAGATAAGCAGCGCAGCGCTCGCAAGAGGAGGGAAAATGCCTGTCCTTGTCCAGATAAGAACGGATGAAAAGAAACATTTTGGCATCCGCCCCGAGGAAGCGGAGGCCTTTCTGCGGGAAGCCGTGCAATGCGAAGGTATACGTATTTCCGGCCTGATGACAATTGGACCGGAATTCAAAAAGCCGGAAGCCTCGAGGCCCGTTTTCAGGGAAATGAAAAAACTTTTCGATGCGATGTGCGAGAAAAAAATCCCGCGTGTTGAAATGCGCCACCTTTCGATGGGCATGAGCAGCGATTTCGCAATAGCGATAGAGGAAGGCGCGAACATGGTCAGGATAGGAAGGGCGCTTTTCGGCGATGTATAAGATTAAAAATTTTCTTTGCAAAATAAGATATGCGGCATTTTAAGAAATATCCTGTGTGCTTCCCTGCTTCTGTAAATTATAATCCTCTGCTGGCAAGAAGCTACATGCCGGTGGAATACAATCCCATAGGCCACGGCAACAGTGCAATAAGCGTCGATTTCAGAAGATGCCAAAGACACTGCAGATACCATGCCACAGGAAAGAAGCGAATGCCCTAGACCCCTGTTGCCATCTCGCTCTTTATGCCGCCCACGAAATACGCTCCTACAAGAATCAACGCACTCCCTAATAGCTGGACCGCAGGCGTTGGCTCGCCCAGCCACACTGCACCGACAGCCAGGGATACCACCGGCGCCAGCAGCAGGAGTGTCGAGGCTTTGGATACGTTTATGTGCTTCAGGCTCCAGTACCAGAACAGCACGTAGCCGAACAGGACGACTGTCGAAATGAATATGTTGTTCCACTGGGGCGTCGTCAGCATCAATAAAACGCCGAACTTGTTGGTCAGAATAACAGCCCCGAAAAGTATTAGCCCGCCGAAGAACATCCTCGCGAACGAAACCATGAAATTCGTCCCCCCTCTCGACATGACCTTTCGGGCCGCGACATTCTCCAGCGCCCAAAGGACAGTCGCTCCTATCACAAGCAGGTCGCCAAAGTGCGGGTCCATCCATAATTCAGATGTGGTCATCTGGGCTGAGTAAATTACAAGCGTTCCTATCAGCATGATAGCGAGGGCGTAGATTTGCTTTTTGGGAATCCTTTCCTTGAGGAAAAAGAAGGCAAATACGGCGACATACAAGGGAAGGGTCTTGTGCAGGAAGGCCGCCCTGCCCGCTGTTGTGAGCTTGAGGCCGGAGAAGAAAAGGAGAAATGCGAGCGCTCCGCCGATCACGGCAATTAAAGCCAGATATTTCCAGTCGGTTTTGAACTGCTTCTTATCGAAGCCATGCGTCGCGAATGACAGCAAAAGGAAAATAATCCCTATTATCACTGACCTGACCGCCGTAAAAACAGCTGGGTCGAGGTCGACAACGAAAACCTTGTTCAGGGGTATCGCAACACCGCTTATGACTGCCGCGAAAAGCGCCAGAAGCGTTCCGAAAAGTTCTTTATTGTTCATCTGTCCGACCTCTTCATCCTGCCTGCGTAAGACGGCTTCAGCTTTTCTGCAATATAATCGTAATGCACGCTGACCAGATCATGTGGTTTTATGTCCTGCGCAAAATCGTTCCTGAATATTCGCTCCCCCAATGGCGTTTTGACAAGAATGTTTTCGCTACCTATCTTCAAAACCCTGCCTGGATAAACAAGGCATTCCTCGAGCTTTAGGTCGGGCCTGACCTGTTGCCTCCATTTTATTGCGTTCTCATGCTCGACGAGGAAGTATCTCCTGATGACCTCGGCATCGATTTCCTTCTTCCCCATCTGTCTCGCGATGATCGTGCACATCCTTGTCGCGACCCCGAAAACATCTTCAATTGGCATCTCGACCGCTTCTCCGTTTCTTACGGAGGCGTTCAGTTTTTTGAGTACCTCGCTTCTAAGCTCGCCCCTTTTGACCAGGAACTCGCCGCAGGGTATCGCATACCTCAAAAATAATTCCTTATCCCTTATCGGCAAAACCTTAAACATCTTCTCCATGTTCACAGCCTCTCTATCACGAAATTGTTGAACACAAGAACTTTATCCCCTTTCTTGACTCTTATGAAGTCCGCGTTAACGCGCTTTCGCACGCCTTCGAAATCGACCAGCGCTTTCTTCCCCTCAACGCCCAGCACTCTCCCTGTCAGCGCGAAACACATGCCTATCGTTTTTAATATGCGTTCGGGATAATTAAAACTTTCCTGAAATTTCACACGCCTTTTAGCAGATAAAGAAGAAGCGCCTTTTGCACGTGAAGCCTGTTTTCAGCCTCGTCGAAAACGACTGAATGGCGGCCGTCTATAACCTCGCTAGTTACTTCGTACCCCCTGAGGGCAGGCAGGCAGTGCATGAAGATACAGTCCTCCTTCGCATGCCTGAGCAACTCTGAATTTATCTGGTATTTTTTGAAGTCGGCGAGCCTCTGTTTCTCGTCCTTTTCCTGGCCGGGCGAAACCCATTTGTCCGTTATCACAACATCCGCGTCCCTGACGCCTTTTATGGGATCGTGCTCTATCTTTATGCTGCCTTTCGCGTGTTTCTTGGCACGCTCGATCAGCTGCGGGTCGGGCATGTATTTCTCATTTGGCGGGCATACGCCCACGACGTTTGACCACATCTTGGAAAAGCCTATCATCGTGGAATTGAACATGTTGAAACCGCAGTCGCCTACAAACACGACCCTGAGGTCATCCAGCTTCCCTTTCTTTTCAAGGACTGTCAGCATGTCGGCCATGGTCTGGCACGGATGGAATTTTTCGCTGAGGCCGTTGATTACGGGGATCAGCGAAATGGCTGCAGCCTCTTCAAGGTCTGAATGCTTGTAAACCCTTCCAACGATGGCGTCGCAGTATCTTTCCAAAACGCGGACAGTGTCTTTCAGCGTTTCCTTTTCGGCGAGTTTTGTCGTGCGCGTGTCAAGGAAAATAGCATGCCCGCCGAGCTGGGTCATGGCAACTTCGAATGAAACCCTTGTCCGCGTTGATGTCTTTTCAAAAAGCATCGCCAACGTTCTGCCTTCCAGTTTTTCTTCAAGCTCCCCTGATTTTAATTTAACCGCGAGATCGAGCAAATGCTTTATCTCCTTCTCGGAAAAATCCAGCAGGGTTAGAAAATGTCTGACCATCATATCACATCGGATGTTTTATAAATTATGCTCCCTTCTTTAAAACCATTTTCCATATTCCTCGGCTTTTTTCAGGACCTTGACAGCATCTTCCACTGAACTGTATATGGGGAAGGTGTCGCGCATGAAGAACTTCGCTTTTCTGTAGTCGTCGTCACCCGGCGCGCAATTGATCACTATCTTGCCTGTCTTGAGACGTTTTAGCTTTTCGAGCTCCTCAGGCTTAACAAGGCATGATTTGAGCTGGTTTATTATGAGGATGGCATCGGCATTCCTGTCCTTCACGACAATGTCCAGAATGTATTTGTATTTTGCGCCATCGGCGTCCGCAGCGATGTCAAGGGGGTTTATGACTTTCATGCGAGGGTATTTGCTGCTGATTTTCCTTTTGGTCTCTTCGGAGAATTCGGCGAGTTCAAGGCCGAGCCTGTGACAGCAATCAGCAGCCATTATCGACGAACCTCCGGTGTTCGAAACTATCGCTATGCGTCTTATTTTCCTTCTCACATATCTCTCAAAAATGATGGCGCAGTTGAAAAGCTCGCGGGCGCTTTCAACCTCAATGACGCCGGCTTGTCTGAAGGCAGCCGAATAGATTTCAGCGTCGGTTGAAAGCGAATCCGTATGCGTCAGGGCGCGATGCTTCGCCTGCTCGGAAATGGCCGCTTTCAGGACCACAATGGGCTTTTTCGAACGCTTGGCGATGTCCATGAACCTCCTGGGGTCTCGTATGGATTCCAGATAAAGAAGGACAACTTTTGTCTGTTCATCATTCAAAAAATATTCCAAAAGGTCGCATTCGTTTATGTCTGCCGCGTCTCCAACCCAAACGAATTTGGAGAAGCCTATATCGTTCGAAACCATATAATCGAGCAGCGTTGCACCAACGCCGCCTGACTGGGAAATTACGGAGCTTTTGCCGCTTTTGAGTTTCAGGTCCTTTTCGAAAGTCGTATTAAGCGCATTATGCGTGTTTATCAGGCCGCAGACAGAATTGGGTCCCAGTATCCGGAACTTGCCTGCAAAGACTTTCAGTTTCTTCCTCTGCCCTCCGTCAAAGCCGCCGGAGAGGATGAGCAAGAATCTGGTCCTGAGCGATGGTAGTATTTCAATGATTTTTTCTGGCGGCAGGGTGAGGATGGCAAGATCGCATGGGGGGAAATTTTTGTCATCCATATCAACGATGTGGCATTTGCCTGAAAAGGCCTTAAGGTTCACGCCGACTCTTTCAAATATTTCAGGCATGACCATGATGCCGCTTTCCTTTATTCTGGCCGAACCTACCATAAGAACGGAACGTGGTTTGAAGAGCGAGTCTATACTCATATATTAAATATGGACTTGGTAAATAATAATTATGAAAACCCCAAACGAGAAAAGAGTAACTGAATTCGAGGCAAAAAAAATTCTGGCAAGGCATGGCATACCTGTCACAAAGGAATTCCTAGCCAAAACCCCTCAGGAAGCGAGGAAGTTCGCCGAGAAGATAGGCTACCCTGTGGCTCTCAAAATACAATCCCCGGACATCCTGCACAAGACAGACGCCGGCGGCGTTATCCTTAACCTCAAGACCCCGGAAGATGTTCTGAAGGGCTTTGACAAGGTATTAAGCAATGCGAAGAGGTACAAAAAAAATGCCAAAATACTTGGGGTTCTGGTGCAGGAAATGGTCACCGATGGGCACCAGTGCATAATTGGCTCCAAGAAGGACCCCCAGTTCGGACCAGTAATAATGTTCGGCCTTGGCGGCATATTCGTGGAGGTAATGAAAGACGTTTCCTTCAGGATCATACCTATAGAAAGGAAGGACGCGAAACAAATGATTTCCGAGATAAAGGCATACGGCATTCTGAAAGGCGTTCGCAGCTACAAGCCGGTAAATTTCAAGGCGCTTGAAGACACGCTGATAAAAGTCTCCAACATGATATGGAAGGACAAGAGAATAGAGGAACTGGACATAAACCCGTTATTCGTGAGTCCTAAGGGCGTCAAGGCAGCGGACGCTAGGATAATTTTTGGAGCTACGGAATGACATTCTTGATTGAAGGGGAAAAAATAATAAAGAGATTCAGCCAGTCAAGGCTTGTACAGATAAAATTTTATTTGGCTGCCATTGTTCTTTTTTTGGTGCCGCTCATTTACACCTTTTATTTCAGCAAGGTTAAACTTCCCGTACCTGAAATCTATGTCATAGCGCTTCCTGTTGTCATCGGCATAATACTAATCCTGATGGCGGAGCTGAAGATAAGGCTCGGCAGCTATTACATCACGAATTACAGGATCATCAGCGTGAAGGGCTCTTTCAAAAAAACCATGGATTCATGCACATACGACAAGATAGTCAACGTGAAAACCGTGCAGTCATTCATGCAGAGGCTTCTGGGAATGGGGACGATAGACATAACCACATACCAGAGGACGGAAATACTCCTGAACTCGATTTCGAACCCCACTGCAATAGAAAAACTGATATACAGCGCCATGGAAAAGCAATCCGGCCAGCGGGGCTACAGGGAAGAAAGCATCCCTGCGCAGCAGTCTCCGGCGCAGCAACCTTCGTATCAGCGGCCGCCTGAGCAGCCGCCAAGTCAACCTGCGGAAAGAAAACGCTTCAGGCCGTTTTAAATTTCCTGGACGGGATTCTGATATGGCTGCTGGATGCATCGAAACCTGCTGGAGTTCTAAAGTGGCTCCTGGAGGTATCGGAACTCGGAGGAGGTTTTGATATGGACTGGAAAATTCACATGCTTGTGCCGCTTTTCATGTACATAGCAACTATCCTTATCTTCCAGTTTCCTTTTTTGTATTCCATCCAGGCACTAATGCTCGTGCTTTTTTCATCTTTTCTCCCGGAGCTCGACCATCCGCGCTCAGTCGCCAGAAGGGTGATCTTCGTGGTGGTTTTCTATCTCATGGTCCTGGCGATCACAATGGAGCTGTCAATCGAGCTCTGGCTGAAATTCGTGATTATAACAATGCTGCTGGTGCTGACCCGTTATTTGTACAAAAGGCTTCCCATAAGACACCGGGGCAAACACTCGCTGCATCTCTGGAGGTATTGCCTAATCTTCCCGACAGTTTCCGCCCTCATTTTCATGCTCGCAAACATTAATATCTCGCTCGCTTCATTTATTATTGTGGGATACGGTTCGCACCTGGCCCTTGACAAGATAAACAAATTTTAGGAGGTGTTGTGGGTGGTGGAAAAACAGGAAACGCTGATCGTCAGATACCAGGCCCTGATCACGGAATGGAATGCGATTTCGATCGTCTCAGCGATTCTCTTCGCCTCGGCGATTATCGGCCTGGTAATGGGTCTGCTGTACTTCAGCCCTGCAGTCATCCTGATAACCATAGTGCTGATGTTCATCTTCGCGGCTTTCGAGCACCGCTCCAGAAATATCTATGTGGAGAATAAACGCGAGCTCGAGGCAGAAATCCTAAAATACAGCGGCATAAAGAAGGCGAAGGCGAAGGAACTGGTCAACAAAGGCCTTGTGTAGCAAATGGTGTTTGATTTTTTATCGCTGGAACGTCAAACAACGTGGCTATAAGCCTATTCTATAGTCTTCCTTTACCGTATTGAGCACGACATGCGTATTAGTCCTCTCCACGTACCGCATCCCCAGCAGCGATTTTATGAACGTGCTGAGCTCGCTCCTTTTCCTGAACCTCGCCAGTATGATAGCATCTGTGGAACCTGTAATATCGTAGACAGCGAAAACATTTCTCATGCCGGCTATCTCCCTTTCCACCTCCGTCAGTTTTCCCTTGGAAACAACTATCTCTATTACCGCCGCCAGATCAAAGCCTATCATCTCTGGGTCCACAAGAACCGAATAGCCTCTCACCACGCCGGCTTTTTCCATCCTTGAAATCCTGCTGGAAAGCGTGGTTATTGATGTGCCAAGTTTTCTGGATATCTGTCTCAGCGAACGCCTCGCGTCCTTCTCCAGTTCCCTTATAATCCTCTTGTCAAGCTCGTCTAGGTTGTACATTTGTCCATCACCTTTCCATTTATTTAGCATATTTTCAAACAAATGTATATTATTTTTCTAAATTTTTTAACATTTGTCAATTAAAAATTCTATTTAGTTTATAAATATTTAATTGCTAAACGATTTATGCAGGCAACTTCAAAAAATGCAATTCTCAGAAGAGCGGTGAAAGACGGCGTAAAATTCATAAACCTGCAGTTCACGGACATAATAGGCAATGTCAAAAGCGTGACCATACCCATAAACCACCTGAAAAACGCCTTGGATAAGGGTGTCTGGTTCGATGGTTCTTCTGTCGAGGGTTTCGCCAGGATTCATGAAAGTGACATGTTCCTCAAACCGGATTTGACTACGTATGCCGTAATCCCTTGGCATGACGGCGAGGAAAGGACGGCGAGATTTATATGCGACGTGCACATGCCGGACGGCAAGCCCTTTGAAGGCGATCCCAGGTTCGTTCTAAAAAGGGTCATGGAGGAGGCCAAAAAAATGGGTCTGGTCTACAACACAGGACCCGAACTGGAATTCTTCCTTTTCAAAAAGGACAACGGACATATAAAGCCGCTGCCTCACGACAGCGGCGGCTATTTTGACCTGAACATGGACCTTGCTTTCGAGGTAAGAAAAGACATGGTCCTCGCCCTTGAAAAGATGGGCATAGATGCAGAAGCGTCGCATCACGAAGTTGCGCACGCCCAGCACGAGATAGACTTCAAATACGGTGACGCGGTCAGGACAGCTGATAATGCAATCACGTTCAAATTAACGTTAAAGGCAATAGCGCAGAAACACGATCTTCATGCAACCTTCATGCCCAAACCGATATTCGGGATAAACGGCTCTGGCATGCACGTGCACCAAAGCCTGTTTGACATAAAGACCGGCAAGAATATGTTCTACGATCCAAAAGACAGGTACAAACTTTCGCAGATGGCCTATCATTTCATAGCAGGGCAGATGGAACATGTAAGGGGCATGTCCGCGATATTAGCGCCTCTGGTCAATTCATACAAGAGACTTGTACCTGGTTATGAAGCACCAGTTTACATATGCTGGGCGCAGATAAACCGCTCGGCCCTTATGAGAATTCCCATGTATTCCAAAGGCAGGGAGCAATCGGTGAGATGCGAACTGCGCTGCCCCGACCCCAGCTGCAACCCCTACCTCGCCTTTGCCGTAATGCTCAAGGCAGGGCTGGACGGGATAAAAAGAAAATTAGTTCCTCCGAAACCCGTTGAAGAGAATGTTTATGACTTCGATGACAGCAAGCTGGAGGGGATGAATATCAGCGTTCTCCCTCATTCCCTGTATGAAGCCATAAAAGAATTGAAGAAGGACAGGCTCGTTCAGGAAGCACTGGGGGAAAAATTGTTTGAAAGGTACGTTGAAGCAAAAATTAAGGAATGGGACGAGTTCAGAACAACCGTAACAGAGTGGGAAGTGGAAAGGTATCTGGAAACGACATAATCATTTCTCCTTTGCCCGACAAAGTGTTAAAATTACATAAGTTTTTAAATCACGGGCTTGAAAAGTTATTATGCTGAAGAAAACCAAGTACATCGTTGTAACTGGCGGGGTCATATCCGGCCTCGGCAAAGGCATATTCACTGCTTCTCTAGGAAAACTGCTCCAGTCCAGGGGCTTCAACGTCGTGCCGATAAAGATCGACCCTTACATGAATGTCGACGCGGGGACGATGAATCCCGTCGAGCACGGCGAGGTTTTCGTTCTCGACGATGGCAGTGAAGTGGACATGGATCTGGGCACGTATGAGCGCTTCCTCGGCATAAACCTACGCAGCGAGAACAACATAACGACAGGGAAAATTTACCAGAAGGTCATCGAAAAGGAAAGGGAAGGGAAATACCTGGGTAAAACAGTCCAGATGATTCCGCACATCACGGATGAAGTCCAGAACTGGTTCAGGAAAGTCGCTGAAGATTACAACGCAGAAATAATCATGATAGAAATAGGTGGGACGGTCGGCGACATAGAGAATCTTGTCTTCCTTGAGGCTTGCAGGCAGTTTTCCCTGAAGGAAGATGTCATATTCGCGCACTGCACCCTTGTCCCTGTTATAAACGTTGTGGGCGAGCAGAAAACCAAGCCGACGCAGCAGAGCGTGCAGAAGCTGCGCGAGATAGGCATAATGCCGCATTTCCTTTTCTGCAGATCCCACGAAACTATTAAACCCAAAATCAAGGGAAAATTGTCGCTGTTTTGCGGCGTTCCCGAAGATCACGTTATTTCTGGGCCTGACCTCGACAGCATTTACAAACTTCCGCTTATACTCGAGGAGCAAAACGTAACATCGAAAGTCCTGCTAAAGCTTGGCCTTTCGCCCAAGAGAAAGGATATGAAAGAGTGGGAGGAGCTTGTAAATAAAATGACCTCCGCCAAAAAAACGGTTAACATCGCGATTACCGGAAAATATACAGAGCTGCATGATTCCTACGTTTCAATAATGGAGTCGCTTAAGGCCTCCTGTGGCAAGCTTGGTGTCAAGCTCGCCGTGAAATGGATAGAGACAACGGAAATCGAGAATAAAAAAATCAAGGTATCTGAAGCGCTGAAAGGGATTGACGGCATAATCGTGCCCGGAGGTTTCGGCCCGAGGGGAACCGAAGGTAAGATAGAATGCATACGCTACGCCAGGGAGAGGAAGATTCCGTTCCTTGGATTATGCTATGGCTTCCAGCTTGCAACTATCGAGTTTGCAAGGCACGTCTGCGACCTTGAAAAGGCGAGTTCGACAGAGATAGACCCGGAAACCCCGCATCCTGTAATCGACCTGCTGCCCGGGCAGCGGAGGATTTACAAGAAGGGCGGGACCATGCGTCTGGGAGGGCATGATGTCATAATCAAAAAAGGAACGGCAGCCGGCAGGATTTACGGCTCTTCTAAGACCAGGGAGAGATTCCGCCACCGCTGGGAGTTCGTGCCCAATTACAGGGAAAAAATAGAGTGCAAAGGCCTCGTCTTTTCAGGCCACGACAAATCGGGCAAAATCATGCAGATACTCGAAATGCGAAATCACCCTTTTTTCATGGCATCGCAGTTCCATCCGGAATTCACGACGCGCGTTCTGAAGCCGAACCCGCTGTTCCTCAACTTCATGAAGGCCGCCTCCAAGAACAGATAAAACTATCCTTCATCGTATGCTTTGTTCAGCAGGTCCCAGATTTTTTTCGCCTTGATTTTGCCGATGCCGTCGACCTTCATAAGTTTTTCCGGACTTGCGGAGAAAACGCGTTTTGGTGTTTTGAGTTTTTTCAGCAGATTCTTGCTCAGTTTAGTATTGATGTCAGGAAGGCCTGCTATCAGAAATTCCTGCTGCTTAACTATGCTTTTCGTCTTTGCCGGGCAACGAATCGCGACGCTTCTCTTGACGCCCATCTGTTCCCTGTAGGCGATCCAGTAAAGCTGGCTGGCGGTCTCTTTCGCGTCCCTGGTCCATATTATAGGTATGCGGTGATCTATCGCAAGTGACGCGAGCGCTCCGCGAATCGCGTTGGGGTGGACGTTCCTCCCGGAAAACAAGAGGTCTGGATCGCCCTCGATTATCAGCAGCGGCTTTTCGAAGCATGCGAGCATGTCAGCCACCTGTTTGAAAATCCTCTGGTCTAGCAGCGAATTGACGAAATCACCGACCGTCTTTCTTTCGACACATACCCTGTCCGAGCAGATGTAATCCCCTGCCTTCAGCTGCTCTTGAACGAGGTCGGCGTCAAAGCCCTTCAGATGCGCGAAAACATGGTTTTTCGTCTCCCTGTGGTCGACTACTATCATGACCTTCCCTGTCTCAAGAATTTTTTGGGCCTCTGTCATTAGGATTATATTAGAAAGGTAAAACATAAATTAAATATGGTTCTTGCGAGGTTTTTCCCCGAAACATGGCTGGAAAAAAGGGCAGAATACGCCTTTTTCCTCGGCTGGGGTTATTCAATCATTTCGATAATAATAGCCGCGCTCGTTTTTCCAAAAGACCCGTCGCTCGTTGCGATCGCCTTTACTTCGATACTTCTTCTCCCGGACCTAAAGAAGATGTTCGAAATAAAAGAGGAGTCGCTGAGTCAGGAGAAAGGCTTCTCGATAAGGAAATTGCTAAAGCAGAACAAAGATTTCATAAAAATATACCTGTTCCTTTCGCTCGGCATTTTTCTCGTTTATTCGACCGCGGCGATTGTTTTACCTTCGTTCCAAGTAAACAAGCTTTTCGAGACTCAGTTGGCGGTAAAGGGCATATACGGCAGCGCGGTGGGATTTTCGACAACGATTTTCTGGGCCATCTTTGCGAACAACTTGCTTGTCCTGCTTGCATGTTTCTTTATATCTCTGCTCGCAAGGGACGGCGGCATATTCATGATAA
>CAYGVQ010000020.1:0-12686 GCA_964353515.1 uncultured archaeon | reverse complement strand
TAAATTTACCGGCAACCACAATATTAAGTATGCTTGAAGTTTTCATAATAAGCCTTCTCGCAGGGCTGGCGACTGCGCTTGGAGGAGCGCTGGTGCTCCATTCTAAAAAGATAGGCGATAAGACCCTGGGTTTCGGCCTTGGTTTTTCCGGCGGCGTTATGATAATAATAGCTTTCCTCAGCTTGTTCTTCAAGGCGATAGAGTTCGGGACTTACGCCGGTGCTGTGATATGGTTCGTTGTCGGTGCGCTGGTAATGCTAGCCCTTGATTTTTTCGTGCCGCACCAGTATTTCATCAAAGAAAAGCGCTTTGAATGCGAAAAGAAGCTCAAATTTATGAGGGTTGGCCTTCTTGTCGCGGTCGGCATGACCCTGCACAACTTTCCGGAAGGCGCTATAGTGGGTATAGGCTATAACGTGATGCCTGCCTTTGGCATGATGCTGGCCTTTGCCATAGCCATGCACAACATACCTGAAGGCGTTGCCATCGCGCTTCCACTCCAGATCAGCGGGATGAAAAGGAGAAAAATATTTATCATAACCCTTCTTTCCGGCCTTACGGAAACCTTTGGAGCGGTTGTTGCTGCCTTATTCCTCTCCGCTATTCCCGGGATAATACCCATAGCCCTTGCGTTGACGAGCGGGATTATGGTTTACCTGTCGATGGACGAGCTGATACCTTTGGCGACGAAGAGCTGCAACCCGCATTCCATAAGCATAGGCCTCATCGTCGGCATGGCCGCTGCGCTGATTCTTGAGGCAATCGTTTAGCCGTCGCTTCTTTTCTCTTTTGGGCGCTTCATGATTTCAGCAGGTCTTCCAGGCGTTTGTTCACAGCGCCCCAGTCGACTATGCTCCAGAAGTTCTCGACAAACTTCGCCCGGTCATTCTTGTAGTCGAGATAATAAGCGTGCTCGAAGACGTCGAGGACCATCAGTATCCTGAACATCGGATACACGTTGAAGTTGTGCTTCTCGACCTGCATGATTATCAGGCGGCTGGTCTGCCTGCAGAACGTGAGAGCGGCCCATCCCGAGCCTTCGACGCTCGTCGCCGCCTGCGAGAATTCTTTCTTGAAGCGGTCGAAGCTGCCGAATTCCCCCTCTATTATTTCTGCTATGTTGCCGTTCGGTTTACCACCGCCCTTTTCCGCTGGCGCCAAGTTGCCCCAGAACAGCGTGTGCAGCACGTGGCCGCCTATGTTGAACGAGAGCTCCTTCAGCGTGGCCTTCATGTCGATTTCGCTGCCCTCGCTTCTCGCCTTGTCAAGTCTCTGCAGTATCGCGTTCGCGCCGTTCACGTAGGCTTGGTGGTGTTTTTCGTAGTGTATTCTGACCTGCTCCTCGGACATGTGCGGCGCCAAATCGCCGTATCTGAAAGCCAGCTTTGGCATCGAGTAAAGTTTTCCTTCCATATTATCACCTCTTCGTAAACTTCAGACTATTTTTTCTTGCTCTTCTGCAGCTTCATGGGCTGGCCGCAGCACACGAGCGTGCCCGCTCCTGCTTCAACGACTTTCACAATGTTGCCGCAAATCAGGCATTTGTACGTTTCTCCTTTCTTGGTCATATTCATCACTCCCTAACTTTTCGAATCATTTACGTTTTACGAAAAGGCCGCACCAGCAGCGGCCTTCCTTTCTCCATATCTCCTGCTCCTTGAAGTTGCATGGGCATATGAGCTTCAGATCGGTCTCCTTCGTCCCGTCCCTCAGCCTGCAGGGACAGAGCTTGAGGCCGTATTTCTTCTCGTTGACCTTCAGGCCTTTGAAGATGAGATCAACATGCATCTTCTCTGGGTTCAGCATGAAGTCCTTGCCCTCGGTGAATCTTCTCCAGAGGGCTATCATGCCTCTTTTTTCGCTGTCCGGGCGTCTCATTTTTTCAGCCGCTCCTCCGAAAGCTGCAGGTGATCCGTTTCTATTTCTACCAGCGCCTCGAATATTTGTCTGACTCTCGGATGCGCTGCTTCTTTCGCTGCAGTGCTATAGAAGGCAATAGCCTTGGTCTCGCGGGCATGGGAATCTTCAAGATTCTCCCTGTTTTTAGTATGGCAGGGTTCGTCGCCCTTAGGCGCAGCGTCAAGCTTCAGCAGCTTCCTCCATATATTCGCGTGTTCGGCCTCGATTTTGCCCAAGGCCTTGAAAAGCAATCGCCCTTCGTCGTCGTCCGTCTTGTTGGCTGCGCAGAAGTAAAAGGCCGCATTGCTCACCTCGACCTTGAGCGCATGTTCGGCGTTTTCCCTGTCTTTCTTGTTCAGGCTGACGTCGAACGTTACTTTCGCGAGTTTCGCCTGTTTTATGTATTTCTGATGCGCGCCGCAGAACGGGCAATTCTTGGGAGGCGCGTCGCCTACATAAGGATCGCCGCAGATCTCGCATCTCCACAAAACAACCATGCCATCACCCTTCGCTTTACGCGTCTTCAACTTCCTTCTTCCCTGCCTCGAGTTCCCTGACTTGTTCCTTGTCTTTCTTCAGGAGCATCGCCTGGAACTCGCCCATGTGCGTCTTCTCTTCCTTGGCTATGTCCAGCAGCACTTCCTTAAGCTTATTGTCCGTCGCCATCGCAGCCATCTGCTCGTAAAGATTTACTGCGTCGAGTTCGGCTATCATGCCGACCCTTGCTATCTCGTTGTCAACGTTTTCTTTGCCGATCCTCTTCGGTATGTCCGACATCATACTCCCACCCCTTATTATTCAAAGCCTAAAACGCTTTATAAATTTTGCAGCTCCTTTTCTATGGCTTCCCTGTTGAAGCCCACTATCATCCTGCCGTTTATCTCGATCTGCGGCACGCCCGTCATACCTGTCTTCTTTATCATTTCCCTTGCGGCTTTTTGATTCGCCGAAACATCTACGTCTTCGAAAGCAATGCCTTTGCTCTTCAGGAAATCCTTTGCCATGTGGCAGTAAGGGCATGTCGGAGTCGAATAAACCTTTACCTTCGCTTTGGTTTTCTTGCGTTTCATAAACACCTCTCTGGCTTAAAAGTTCTGATAACTATTTAAATAGGTTCGGATATATAAATATTATGGTTCGAATTTCAAACTTAGAGCTGCTCAAGAAGCTGAAGGAGAATTCGAGGATTTCGTATGTCAGCCTCGCGCGACATTTCAAGGTAAGCGAGACCGCGATAAGAAAGAGGATAAGGAAGCTCGAGGAAGGCGGCGTAATAATCAAATACACAGTGCAGGTGAACCCGAAAAAAATCGGCTTCGATGTCGATGCACTGATAGGCGTGGACACGAAGCCTGAAAAATACATCCAGACACTCGAGAGTCTCATGCAGATGAAAGAGGTTATGACTTTATGCTCCTCGAGCGGCGATCACATGATAATGGTCGAGTGCTGGTTCCAGAACTCAAAAGAGCTCACACGTTTCATCAAAATGCTTGAGAAAATGGACGGCGTGACAAAGATATGTCCTGCATTAATAACCGAGAAAATCAAGTGCTAAAGGGTCGCTTTTTCAAGCGCTGACTTGCAGACGCATTGCCTTTCCCGTGGCATTCGCGATATCAGGTTCTCGAGAATTTTTTTTACGTTTGCCGTGCTCTTTTGCATCGTCTTTGCTACCTCTTCTGCTGAAACCGCTTCATTCGTTCTCCAGCAGTCGTAGTCCGTAACGGTCGCGATCGTCAGATAGCATATCTCCTTCTCCCTTGCCAGGACGACTTCCGGCACGAGCGTCATGCCTATTATATCCGCCTTCATCAGGCGCCACAGATGGGATTCGGCACGGGTCGAGAATCTCGGCCCCTCGACGCAGACATACGTGCCTTTGTCATGGAAACGCATGCGCAGCTTTTTGATTACCTCGCATACGGTGCTGTGCATCTCCCTGCAGAAGGGATCTGCCATGGAGATATGCACGACCTTCGGCCCGTCATAAAATGTCAGTCTCCGCTGCTTCGTCATGTCTATGAACTGGTCCGGGATTACGATATCGCCTGGTTTCATCTCCTCTTTGAGCGAGCCGACAGCAGCGATGCCGATTAGCCTTTCCACGCCCAGTTTTTTCAGCGCCTCGATGTTGGCATGCGCATTCACCCTGTGCGGCGGGATGGCATGCTTTTCCCCGTGCCTGAAAAGAAAGGCGACCTTTCTGCCTTTGTAGACTCCGACGGTTACCCTGCTTGAGGGCCTGCCATAAGGCGTGCGCACCTCGATTTTCCTGACATTTTCAAGCACGTCCTCAGCACAAACCCCCGTCCCCCCTATTATGCCGATTTCAGCGACAGCCATATACCACATTTGTAACAGTGTCTTAAATATTTCACGGCCACTTCGACATATGGCCAAAAAAGCGGCGAATACTTTAAAAATAGAGCCATTAATTAATTAAGTGACTTTATGGCGAAGGACAGGATTCTGGTGCTGTGCGTAGACAGGGACAATGATGTAGGCCATAAAACAGGCATAGAAGGCCCAATCATAGGGAAGGAGAAAGCCCTGGAGGCAGCGACCAAGCTGAGCTTGAAGGACCCTGAAGAAAGCGACAGCAACGCGATTTTCGGTGCCGTGAAGCTGTTCGATGAACTGGGGGAAAAATACGACGCGGAAGTCGTTGTAATCACAGGCCACAAGAACAGGGGCATAGATGCGGACAAAGAGGTATCCAGGCAGCTGGATGATGTTCTGTCCAAAAGACCGAGCGATTTCGTTATCCTCGTGACGGACGGCATGGACGACGAATACGTCGTTCCTGTAATCCAGTCGCGCATACCCATACTTTCTGTCAAAAGGATCATCGTAAAGCAGGCCGAGCAGCTTGAATCGGGCTACTACGCCATAAAGGATTTCCTCAAGGAAACGCTTGACAACCCCAAATTCGCAAGGCTCTTCTTCGGCCTGCCAGCGATAGCACTGCTGCTTTACGCCGCTCTGGGGGAAACGGGATGGAGGGTCATAATAATCGTGGTGGGCGCTTATCTTTTCATAAAAGGCTTCAGACTGGAGGACTACATCTTCAGCGCCTTCGGGGAATTCAAGGAGTCTTTCACAAGGCGCAGGTTTTCCTTCTTCATGTACATAGTCGCGATGGCGGTTACGGTCCTTGCCCTTTACAGGGGCTACAACGCGGTCATGGATTTTGTTAACATGGGCATCTTCGAGGCTGCGGCAGCGTTTTTCGTCGCGTCCATTTACTTTTTCTGGATTGCTGGCGCGATATCCTGGCTCGGCAAGAACCTCCGCCTCAAGGAAAAGAAGACGTCAAGGATAGTTTCTATCCCGCTTTTCGGCCTGGCTGCTACGCTGGTAATTTACAACGCTTCCGAACTGATACTTACCCCGACAATCTCCTCTTTCAACTTCCTGCTTTCAATAGCGGTTGGCTTCGTCCTGGCATTCATGGCGCTGACAATAGAAACAATGGACTAGGCCTTTCGCTTTTTTTTGCCTTTGATAATGCCTGCCAGCTCCTTGACGGCGAGACTGAATTCCTTCAGGTCGTTGCTTATGCCTGGGTAATAAACGTTCATGAGGTCGGACATCTTTTTCTCTATGTCAGCGATGGCCTCTATGTAAACCCTCCTCATGCCCACGTTGAAAAGCAGTATCGCGAACAGGTTCATGATAAGAAGCGCAAGGCGCATGTACATATCCATGGTCACATTGTTCAGGATGGTGTATATTATCATGAACAGGTAGGCGAAAGACAGCACGACCGAGGCCAGATACTCGTATGTGAGCCTCTGGTACTTCAGTGAAAAGTAGCCGAGATAATCCGACGTCTCCCCGCCAGCCATGCTTTAAGCTTGGTTTAAGAATTTAATAAGCTATTTTTGCCTTTTCAGCTTCGTTTCTATTTCTATTATCCTTTTTTCCAAATCCTCCATCATGCGCTGGAACGAATCCTCTGAAAGCTCCTTCTTGTAGAACTTCCTTTCTGTCACTTCCTTCGCCTTCTGCAGCGTTTCGAGCTCCTCTTCGAGTTTCTCCTTATCTTTCTCCTTGCCCTCCGCCTCTTTCAGCTCCCTTTCCTTTACCATTATGCCCTTGAGCTCAAGCGCTTCCATAGCGTCTTCCATGTCCCTCTGCGCCTGTTTCTTTTCAAGCTCCATCCTCACGTCCTTTTCCACCCTCTCTTTTTCAAGCTCGTCTATTTCGTCTTCCAGCGTGGCACGCCTGGGTTTCGCTTCCAGCGCATCCGGCTCTTCTTCGACCACATCGGCGTTTGCCTCTGGTAAATTAAGATTGACCGACAAAAGCGTTATAATGAGGCCCCATTCCTTGAACCTGTTTTTGATGCCCTCTTCGATTTTTGCTTTTACGCCTTTGCCTGCATCCCTGAGTAATTCGGCAGCGGTTTTTTTCTCCAGCTGAGGCAGGATTTTCCTGCACATGATATCAGAAAAGGCCTCGTTCCATATGTCCTCAAGAAACAGCTTTTTCCTTTCTCCGAGAAGCCTTTTCGAGAAATGATCGGCATTGAAGATGCGGAATTTTATCAGCAGCCTTATTTCCGCGTTTTCGCTGTCGGCAAGGCAGACCTTTTTTATGGTTTTTTCCAGCGTTTTTTCCGTCTTGTCGATAAGGATTATGTCCGTGAAGTCTTTCATGAAGTGGTTTATGACCATTTTGCCCGGTCCTCTTTCAAGGTATATCTCTCTTTTCTTCTCAAGAACTATGGACTCGTTTTCCTTCGCCACGAACTCCTTTTTCAGAAAGCCGGGCAGGTCATCCCTGGCGAACCTCTCCGCTATCACTTTTGCGTCGCGCTTCCACCCTATTTCCATGTTTTAGATTAGTTTCTAAAAGCTTAAAAAAGGCAAATCAATATAAATATTACCAAAACAGAATAATACCACATGCAAGGTGCTGTCATGATAAAGGAAGTTGAAGCGGACAAGCTCATAGAGCGGGTTTCGAAGGAACTGGAGAAAATGGAAGCCATGAAGCCGCCGCAGTGGGCGAGCTTTGTCAAGACAGGCGTATCAAGGGAGAGACCGCCGCAGCAGAAGAACTGGTGGTACATAAGGTCGGCTTCCATGCTGCGGAAGCTCTACATAGAGGGAGCTGTAGGCGTGTCCAGACTGAGAAAGGTCTACGGAAGTCGCAAGAGACGCGGCCACAAGCCGGAACACAAGTATCCTGCATCGGGTGCTGTGATACGCGAGATATTCCAGCAGCTGGAAAAGGCAGGCTTGGTCAAAACGGAAAAGCGCAAGGGGCGCATGCTCACCCCGAAGGGCAAGGCGTTCCTGAAGGAGCTTGCCAAAAGCGCTGCCCAGTAAAAGCGGTGTTCTCATGGATTATGTTGACTACAACCAACTGAAACAGATGGAACAGATGGAGGCCATGAAGAAGAAGCTGCTGGGCCGCATGCTGACGAAAGAGGCGTATGAAAGGCTGGGCCGCGTGCGCTTCGCTAACCAGGAGCTTGCCGCGCAGGCCGAGGTTTACCTGCTCCAGCTTTTCCAGAGCGGCAAAATGGCAGAGAACGTCACTGACGTACAGATGACCGAGATCCTGAAGCTGCTTTCGGAAAAAAGGGACTTCAGGATAAGGAAAATATGATCGCATGTCAAGGAACAAATCGGCCGGTAAGAAGCTGAGGCTTGCCGCAAAAGGCAAGGTCAGGTCAGCTCCACGCTGGGCGGACATAAAGAAGTTCGGACTCAAGAGGGCGAGGACCAGAAGGATCCGCGTCCCTGCCGCAAGAAGCCAGAGAAGGGGAGCGAGACTGAGAGTGTAAGTGATGCTTATGGCGGAAAAGGCGACTTCGGTGGAAAGGGTTTACACAATCCCTCTAAGAACGGAGTGGGTCAGGGAACCGCGCTCGAAACGCAGCAACCGCGCAATAAGGACGGTCAGGGAATTCGTCAAAAGGCATACGAAGGCGAAGGACATCAAGATCTCCAAAGGCGTGAACGAGCTCATTTTCTCGCGCGGCTTCCAGAAGCCTCCGGGCAAGATAAAGGTCGAGGTCAGCGGCGACAGGGAAGGGGTCCAGGTGAAACTTCCCGGCGAAGTCATGCTTGAGAAGAAGGAAAAGAAAAAGGGCCTAGCTGCTGGCCTTAAGGACAGGCTGACCGGAAAGGAAGAAGACAAAGGCGAAAAAAAGGAAGCGGCCAGAAAGGCAGATGAAGCCGCGGCAAAGGCCAAAGAGGACGCCAAGGCGAAGGAAGAGGAAAGCGAAGAAAATGAAACCAAGTAATGCACATCCGGGATTCTCATGAAATTTGCCACGCTCAATTTCCAGAACAACCCGAACATAGGTCTGTTTGCTTTCGCAACCGACAGCTTCTGTCTCGCCAATAACTTCATAGGGGAGAAGGAAGCGGCTCTCATCCATAAAATCCTGCAGGTCCCTGTTCACAGGACGAACATGCTGGGCACAGGCCTCATAGGCATTTTCTGCGGCGGCAATGCGAAAGGCATCGTGATATCTGACAGAATACATCACGAGGAAATCGGCGGGATAAAAAAGAAGTGCGACGTTCTTGTTCTTGAGACGAAGCACACGGCCATGGGCAACCTCATACTCGCGAATGACAAGGGCTGCATAATTTCAAAAGAGCTCGAAAGCCTGAGGCAGGACATAGGCGCTTTCCTCGGAGTCGAGACGAAGGTCGGGACTATCGGCGGCATGGATCTGGTCGGCTCGCTGGCGATCGCAAACTCGAAAGGCTGCCTCGTCCACAAGGCTACGACAGCAAAGGAAAGAGACCTCATAGCGAAAACACTCGGCGTCGCTGTTTCTCCGGGCTCGGTAAACTTCGGCAACCAGTGGATTCGCTCCTGCTTAATCGCGAACTCGCATGGCTTCATAGCAGGCGACCAGACGAGCGGGCCGGAGCTAGGCTTCGTGTCAGAAACGTTGGGCTTTGTTTGATTCAGTAAAATTGTATCATAAAAACCGTTGGGGCAGCTGATGCCCTAGGTTTTCTTCTTTTTAGAAAATAAAACCCGGCAACGGCAATCGCTGTTAACGACAAAATCATCCAGGCATAGCCAAACGGCTCTTGCGGATTTCCATTGCATTCTGCGTTTTCGCATCCGTAAATGCAAATTTCTTTCTCATCCCATGTTGTGCTGTCTTCGGAACATTTTTCCAGTTTGTTTTCATTGCACCTCAATTCACCAGGATTGCATATTATTTTTGCTTCCTTTATACTCTCGCCAGTTATCGCAAATACCGAGAATCCGGGGGTTTCGGCAAGATAGTAAACATCATTGTCATCCTCGCTGCTCAGAGTCGTTTTGAGGCTTTGCCATTCGCTGTCGAAATATCTCTTCATCCCTATGGTAGATTTGTTTATCGAATTATTTTCTATCCACCGCTTGTCGACGCCAAATCTAATCTTCCCGACTTCAACATCTGCGGTTGAAAGGTTCCAGAACGTTATGCTAAGATACTGGTAAACGTTTCCATTCGGTTCTTTTATTACGAGAGATGGTCTGCTTTCCAGCTTTTTGATGTCAACAAAAACTTCATTAACCTCGTTCCTAACCTTAATCCACACCTGATTGACGGCATGAAGGGTTTCATTAAGGATGAATCCCGTATCCACTCCCTCCTCGATTTTCTCGAAGTACCACGTCGCGTTCTCGAACATCCTGCTCTTGTTCTGCACAGTAACACTTGGCGGCGGAGAAGAGCCAGTCGGGCTGCCCGAAGGCACGGACGAACAGCTTTGAGTTATCGCGCTTCTATTAATCGCCGTCCCACAGTCGTTCAAATCAGTCGCCATTCGTGTCTGCTGGCCTCCCGAACAGGTAGTCCATTCCCCATATGACCAGTTCTCGGTGCATGGCTGGGAAGCATTCTGCGTTATGTTGTAGACCTGCTCTGTTGACCACGAAGACTTCGCCAGGCCAGTGTCAATGGTCTGGACGGCCCAATAAACCGTCTTATTCTCCAAATCAGGCCTGTTCAGAACGATTCGTTTCCTCCGCATCATGTTACCAAAATAGCCGGCAGTCGGATTGGAAGAGCCACCATATATTCCTGATATGACATCATGGCAGCCAGAGCAAGTCCCGACGCGGAGATTATAATACAAACCAAGCGTCGGAGTTTCTGTGTCGGAGCCGTTACCCCATGACAAGGTTAATTTTTCAGTTGAAAAATTAAAGGTGGAATTGAAGTTTGAACCCGGTGGACTTGGTTTAGTATTATTTTTGGTTAGTGAGCGATTGCTTGTATAGATTTTGGCTTGGTTATCTACTGATTGAAGATAACCAAATAAAACAAGATCTAAGTCACCGTCATTGTCTATATCACCAAATACTGTAGAGCTACCTTTTTCGAGATTTAAAATATGCGATTCCGGGTCTTGAGAATAGGTTGTAAAATTAATGCCATTATATAGATAAAGAGTCGTATATCCTTCGTTTCCGGTAGCAATTAAATCTAGGTTACCATCATTATCATAATCTCCCCATGCTAAAGACCCTTCAAAAATACCGGCTAAATCATTGATTTCATTATGTATTTCTGTAAAAGTGGAACCATTATTTCTATAAATACGGTGATTATCTTGGGTTGTGTGGCCAATTAATGTAAAATCTAAATAATTGTCATTATTATAATCACCAAAAGTCATAGAACACCAATCTACACCAAGAAGATTTTCTTCCCATGTAGAAGTTTCTATTAAAGTTGTTCCATTATTAATGTAGATTTTAGTTGTTTCATCAGATAATCCAGCATCACCACACAAGGCAATATCTAGGTTTCCATCATTGTTTATATCTCCGAATGCCAATGAACTTTCATATACTGGTGTTAAATTGCTCTCCCAGGTTGAATTCCCCACAAAAGAAGAACCATTGTTAATATAAATTTTAGAAATTTTTCCACCACCACTTTGACCATTTAAAGCAAGGTCTAGTTTTCCATCATTGTTTATATCTCCCAAAGCAACTGAACCTTTCCAAGATTTGGTTAAACTATTCTGCCACTGAGAACTCTCAACTAAAGTTGTTCCGTTGTTAACGTATACGAAGATTTGGTATCCACCATCATTACAAGTTTGTGAGGTTCCTCCACCGTTACTGCATCCAGCCATAATCAAGTCTAAATCTCCATCATTATCTATATCTCCCAAAACAATCGAACCATAGTTCATAGCTGTCAAGTTTCCTTGCCAAGTTGAATTTTCTCTTAGTGTTGTACCATTATTAATATAAATTTTCGATACGTAACTTGTACAACCACCGCCACCATACCATGTACATCCTATAGATGCCAAGTCTAAATCTCCATCATTATCTATGTCGCCAAAAGCTGTTGAGCTAAACTCTACTCCTGTCAAATTTTCTTGCCATTGTCGACTTTCATTTAAGTAAGTTTGAGTAGCATTTACAGAATTAAGTAAAACTGTTGATGTAAATAAAAAAAGAAATATATCAAGAATTAATTTTTTTTTGATCGCAGTCATACCCTTTTCACATACCTGAAGTAACTGTTCAAAATAATTGTAATACAAATCATTCCAACCAATACAAGAATGAATATTTGATTATTTGTGAAAAATTCCCTTTTTATTGCTTCGATTATATTTCCAGTAACTGATGGTACTCTTGATTCTTCTATTTTTGTGATTTTTTCGCTTGTCTTAATTAAGTTAATTAGTATCTCTTCATTATCTTCTAAAACCTGAATTTTTCCTAAATCTTCTCTTCCGTATTGTGTCCATACACCGAAGGGGTCTATTTCAATGCTTCTGGTGAAATTATAAGTTCCATAAATCAAAGCAGGGCGCAAATCAATCGTGAGTGTAACACTTCCATTGTTTGGTCCAAGAGTTTCTGCTACAAGAGGTAGACAGTATGAGGATTCTGCTCTGTTACTTATATTCGTCTTATCTTGACTATAGCATTTCGTTCTGTTTACATCAGTGAACCAAAAATAAAGTCTTATGGGCAATAATTCGCTAAGAGGAAGATCTTCTTTATACGGAACTTTTATCGTGTAATTAATTGTTATATTTGAAGTTGCATTCAAAGTATAACTTAAAACATTTTCTTGGATTATTACATTTCTGTTAGTTCCTGCCAATTTTTGCCAAATTTGCGTCGTTGTTTGATTAATTCTGCTCAATAAATTCCAACAATCTCCATCACGCCAGCAATTATAAAGCCATTCAAGCCAAGTATGTTCTTCGGTTGTTAATGCTCCCATCAAAGACATCATAACATTTATAGTTTTATCTCCATCAGCAGCAAAATTGACTGTTTTATTATAATAATTTAATGCTTCGAAAATACAACTATAACTCCCCAGCAAAAACCCATGTTCATAAGGAGAATTTATTCCTGTAGTACTCCATGAATCATTACAATAGATATTCACACTAGTCAACTGACTTCCATCTTCACCGCTCGTTATATTAAACGTTATATTCCAAACAACAGTTAACGAACTTGAATTTAATGCAACTCCATCCTCGGATCCATCACTAGGCGTTACTTCGCATTTATACGTTTCCCCCGGTGTTGTTTCTTGGCTGACTATAGTTCTGCTGTTTGTAAATCCGTCTTTTGAATCAAGATAGTTCTGGCGGATTTGCTCCGGAGTCGAAGCGTAGGGATAGATTTTAACTTCGTCTATTGTACCGTTGAAAAAGAATATACTGCCCCAGCTCCCGATTCTTGAAATTGCATTCGAGGGCGGCAACAGATAATTGCAGGTTGCAGAGCCGTTAAACACGCCATTTATGTACAGGCTCACGTTC
>CAYGVQ010000019.1:0-13119 GCA_964353515.1 uncultured archaeon | reverse complement strand
TGTTTCCCAGATAGTTTATGACGATGTAAATCTCCTTTATTCCGAGTTTGTCACGCATGAGTTCTATGTTTCTTTGGATTATGGGCTTGCCTCCTATCTCAAGCATGACCTTCGGGACTGTTCTTGTCTTCGGGTATGCTCTCACGCCTCTGCCGGCAGCCGGTATAACACCTATTTTATCATTCATATAATCGATTGCCACTACCTAATTTAAATAAATCTTTTTTAAATTTATTAAATTATCAATAACCATATTGAATGTTGATCTTATGAAAATATTACTTATAAGATATCACGATAAAGGAAACGTGAACACCAGATTACCAGAATCTCTGAATGAGATTCAGGGTATATATCCTCCGCTTGGAATAGCTTTTATAGCAGCCAATCTCGAAAAAAATGGCTTTGATGTTAAAATATTGGACGTGCAAGCATTGAACCTTCTGACTTGGGAAGCAAAAAAACTGATACTAAACGAGACTCCTGATATAGTTGGTATAACATGTATGACACCTAATTTTGAAGGCGCATTAGAAGCTGCTAGATTTTCAAAGGAAAGTGGAGCGATAGTTGTTTTGGGCGGACCGCAAATAAGTACTTACCCAAAAGAAAGTATTGATTTTGATTTCATAGACTATGCAATAGAGGGGGAAGGTGAAGAATCTTTTCTGGAGCTTGTTAAAGCAATAAAGGAAAATGGGTCCATAGAGAAAATAAGGGGTCTTGTTTACAAAAAAAATGGGAAGATATACTCAAACGGGCCAGTAATTGTTGAAGATTTAAACTCAATACCCATGCCAGCATGGCATCTGTTACCAATGAAAAAATATAAATGCATAATAACAGAAAAGCCCTTCATGACAATGATCACAAGTAGAGGTTGTCCTTATAGATGTGGATTTTGTTTCAAATCATATTCTGATAAAATTAATAGAGCGCATGACCCAAAAAGGATAGTCGATGAAATCGAATATTGCATTAAAAAATACAAAATAAGGGAAGTCATGTTCTATGATGATACTTTTACGCTGAAAAGGGAGCATGTCGAAGGCATATGCAATGAAGTACTGAAAAGAAAGATAAAAATTAAGTGGGAAGCTCCGACGAGGCTTAATGTTGTTGACAGAAAACTTTTGAAATTGATGAAAATGGCTGGGTGTTTCCGTCTGAGATTTGGAATAGAATCCGGTGATCCAAGAATTCTTGGAATAATGAGAAAGGGTATATCGCTCGATATGGCGAAAACTGTTTTCAAATTGTCAAAGAAAGTCGGTATACAACGTTTTGCATATTTCATAATAGGATATTATTCAGATAATGAAGACTCGATTGGAAGAACTATTAATTTTGCAAAGGAACTTGATCCAGACTGGGTCATGTTCACGGCAGCAACACCACTTCCCAAGACTAATCTTTTTGAGCTTTGTGTAAATGATGGGCTAATAGATGAAAATTATTGGCTTGATTATATGAAGGGTAAGAATAATGGCCGGATGAATTATTTGGTAAAGAATACTGATAAATGGATAAAAAAAGCGTATGTGAAATTTTATATGAGGCCCTCGTTTATAGCGAGAAAAATAATGGGTGTCAAAAGCTTTTATGAATTTTTTAATTATCTGAGGGGGGCTGCTGCTATTTTAAAAATAAGATGAATTTATTAATATTAATTATAATTAAAAATGACATGAAATTTTTAAATGTAAAAAAAATTGAAGTTATCATAATTATATTATTTTTGACGTGCATGCTTTTTGTTAAAGCAGGCCAACTCTGGAATCATAAAATAATTCATGATTACCCAATAAGTTTCAGGGCGAATGATAACTTTTTTAATTCAATGATTCCAAACGAAATTAAAGAAAGCGGTGAATACTCTTATTTTCCTAATTATGTTGCGTCTGGTTATGAAGATGTTGTTGCATACATCCCTCCTCTTCTTTATCATCTAAGTGCAATGTTTTCCTTTCTTTCTTCAATAGAAACATACGACTGCACCTATATTGTTGCAATTTTTTTGTTTTGTGCTACTTGCATAATCTTCTATCTGACGATAAAAAAAACTAACAGGGAAATTGCTTTGCTGAGTTTACCATTTATGATAGGTATTTTCAGCTTTCCGTTTGAAATAGCTCAGCAATGGGGTTTATGGATGTTTCTTGCAGGTAATTTATTTTTAGTATCTGTCGTTTGGTCATTAAGTCAAATAGAAGAAAAATATGGTTTTTTATTGCTTGGTCTTTTTCTTTCAGCAACTGCTATTTCCCATTTTTCTGAGTTGATTTTCGTGATTGGATTTATCATATTCTATTATCTTTTACTGTTTGTAAAGAAGAGTAAAATAACAAAGACTGAAATTAAAAATATATTAATTGGTTTTGGCATTTTTCTTTTGATATCGACATATTATATTATAATCACATATTTCACATATTTGCAAGTAAATACGTTAAATTTTCAAAATGTAGAATTTCCTGGGTTTGCTCCTAATTTTGGTGTCAATTTCAATAATTTTGGAATTAATCAGCTCTTGCTTTTTGCGGGTGTTATTATTTTTGTGGGTGTTGTTTTTTTTGAGAAAGACATAAAAGAAATTTTGCCTGAAATAAAAATACCTTCTATTTCTTTGTTTTTAGGTATCTTTATGCTTTTTGTTGGATTCACAAATTATATCGGTTTTAACAGGGCATTTCAAACGAGAATAATGTGGCCTATTTACCTTTCTGTTTTCATGGGACTCTGTGTTTATTTCGCAATTGGTTTTCTAAGAAAATGGAAATATTCGTTGACAGTTATTATATCGTTGTTACTAATTTTGGTATTTACACAAACCCATATAGGAATGACAGAACCAGGAGGAATTATAACAAAGGGTATTTGGGATGGTTTCACATGGCTGGGGGTAAATACGGAAATCGATTCTAAAGTTATGCATTTTTATAGCAGCACAATAACACAAGAGTTGAGTTTGATGAGCAGTAAGAGAATTCCATATAAAATTGATACTGAAGAATATACCAAAGCGCTAAATGATCGTGTGATAAAAAATGATTACAAGGCAATCTTAGTCTGCTTAACAGATATGAAACTTCCGTATAGAAAATCCTTATTTTCCTATGGATATCACTTAGATGAGGAAGACTACAAAAAGGGAAGTGTTTTAAGTATGTGGGATATGAATTACTATCTCATTGCTGTAAACACGCCTGACAATAACCAGAATCTTATATTGTATAACAGGTATATGGCCCAGTATCTGCTTAACCAGACGTGGATAGAGGAGGCATATTCAAATAACGAGGTCGTAATACTTAAAAACAAAGAACCTGGGAGGAGACCATGAAGTTCGAGCTTGAAAAGCTGAATGATGCGCACAAACTGCTGATTTCCTATGCGATAGCCCTAGCCATATGTCAGGTCGTGTTTTTTGCAGAAGGGTTTTTCGTAATCGTTAAAACAGTTTCCGTGCTTTTCTGGCTTTTTGTCCTGCCGGGGCTTGGAATAACCTATTTGTGGAAACTGGAATTCTTGGAAAGATTAGCACTTTCAGTCGCGGTCAGCGCGGCACTTGTGGGCATAGCTTCGTATTATATGGGTCTCGCAGGCATTCATGTGACCATTAGCTCGGTGGCTCTGCCCGCAATATGCATCGCCACTGGGATGCTGGTTGTTTTCAGGAAGAAGATTATGAAGGCTGCCAAAAAATAAAATTACTTTTATTTATCCTCTCGTTTTAAATAAAAATTACAATATCTATGTGATAAGATGAACAAGCTCTCGGTCACGATAATAACGCTGAACGAGGAGAAGCGCCTAGAGACCTGCCTCGAAAGCGTCAGATGGGCAGACGAAATCGTCATAGTCGACAGCTTCAGCTCTGACAGAACGATCGAAATCGCTAAGAAGTTCGGATGCAAGATATTCCAGAAGAACTTCGAAGGCTTCGGCAACCTGAAAAATTACGCTGTTTCTCAGGCCTCAAACACGTGGGTCCTGAATATAGATGCCGACGAAAGGGTCAGCGAAGGGCTGGAAAGGGAAATAGAAGAGGTTCTGCAAGACCCGAAATATGATGGTTACTACATTCCAAGGAAATGCTTCGTCGGCAAGAAGTGGATAAAATATGCCGGCCAGTGGCCCGATTATCAATTAAGGCTTTTCAGGAAGGATAGGGGCGGCTTCCAAGACAGACTGGTACATGAAAGGGTCATGGTCAGGGGCGATACCGCCTGCCTGAGAAATCCCATCATACACCGCAATTATGACAGCTGGCATCATTATTTCGTGAAAAGCAATTTCTACAGCACAAAGGAGGCGCAGGAACTGCTCAGCAAAACACTGGTGTGGATGTACCCATTCGGCGTGATTAGGGATTTTTTCAGCAGGTACGGGAATTCGAGGAGAAAGGGCAACTCGGTAAAGAATTCCTATATAATGGCAAGGACAGCGCTTGAAAAATACGAGCTTGGCTGGACGATCCCCTTCAAGCCAGGCTTCGCTTTCATTCGTTTCTTTATCCTGCAGCAGGGCTTCAGGGACGGGGTTTACGGCCTGATATGGGCGCTCGGCTCAATGTGCAACAGGATCATGAAGTATGCAAAATATCACGACATGAAAAAGGGCAATAAAGAAGCCTATGACGACATCTAGATTTCTATAGAAGGCGGCCCAGTTTATTAAACTTTCTGGTTTATTAGAATTATGAGAATTGCGATATTGTCCTCGGTCGGGCTTGATTCAGGAACCGGCCTTAGAATGATAGGTCTTGCGGAAGCGCTTGCAAAAATGGGGCATGAGGTCTATCTTACAGGTTCTGGGCTGCAGGGAAGGCTGCAACATGCGCGATACCTTGAGATGAAAAAAAGATGCGGTGTGAAAAAAATCATTTTTTCAACTTTTTCGAATATGAGATTCCTGAAAAAAATCAAAAGCGACGTTATAATAGCCTCCAAGGCGCATCCGGTATCCTCCATACCGGCCATAGTAGCCGGCGGCAGGGCGAAAAAAATTCTTGACTTCGATGACCTTGAGCACGCCTACTGGAAAAACCCTGCGAAGAGGGCGTTTCTGAAAGCTATGGAAAAAATCCTACCGGACTTCTTCGATTGTGTTACAACGCACAACGAGGATTTGAAGAGCTATCTTGTTGAAAACATTGGTGTTCCTGAAAGGAAAATAATTTTCCTGTCGCAGGGAATAAACACAAAAATGTTCAGAAGAGAAAAATCCGACCTTGCCAAAAAACTGTGCCTGAAGGGCAAGAAGACGATAGTGTATGCGGCGCATCTGGGCCCGGCTGCTTCCGATTTGGACGTGATTTTTGAAGCGATTAAAAATCTTAAGGATCGCGTTAACCTTCTTGTTATAGGCGATGGTGCCAAGCTTGACTATTACAAAAACTTGGCAAAGAAAATGGGCCTAGATAACGTTGTCTTTACAGGCTACGTTAGGCATGAAGAAATTCCGCAATACCTTTCCGCCGCTGATGCCGCCGTTAATTTCATGAGAGACTCGCCTGCCAACAGGTGCAGGGCGTCCATAAAAATAAGGGAGTATCTGGCTTTCGGTTTGCCAACGGCCTGCAATATAATCGGTTCTGACCTTAAAAATTTCGAGAGTTATGTTTATTCCTTCGAAGAGAATGATGTAAAGACTTTAGAAGGGGCATTGCTGGATGCGCTTGAAGACAATGCAAAAAAGACCGGCAAGGCCAAAAGCTACATGCAGCAATGGGACTGGGACAACATAGCGAAGGCTTTCGAAAAGCAGCTTGAAGCGATGATCAAAAGTTAGGGTCTCCCGCCTTTTTGTGTTTGTGCCAGTTCATGGAAATCCTCATCATGAGCCTGAAAAATGCCGGGTTGCGCATCATTCTTTTGCCAACCAGATAAAACCATTCCGGCCGGAAATAGTATCTTTTTCTGACGTCTTTGAAAAAATTATTGAGCTCATCGTTCGAAAGATTGGCATTTGTTATACTCGATGCCTGGAAGCTGTCACGTTCCCAGTCCTCGCCGAGCATGCGGTCTTCCTTGATCATCATTTCATAGTACGGTGTTCCTGGCAGTGGCGTGGTTATCGAGAACTGGGTGAATTCGGCATTGAGTTTGCATGCAAACTTCAGCGTTTTTTCGAGCGTTTCTCTTGTGTCCCACGGGAAGCCGAACATTATGCAGTTGTGTATTATGATGTCAGCGTTTCTTGCGTTCATGATGCCCCTCCATATCTGCCTTGTCGTCTCGCCCTTGTTCATTTTCTGGAGTATCGCGTCATCCCCTGACTCCACGCCGAACATTATCCTTATGCAGCCAGCGGAGGCCATCGCCTTGGTCAAATCTCTGGTCATGTTGTTCGCCCTGCTCTGGGGATTCCATCTCACATCAAGCTTCTCCTGCCTGAAAAGGTCGCATATTGCAAAAGCCCTTTTCGCGTCGATTTCGAAGGTATCGTCATCGTACCTTATTTCCTTAACGCCGAACTCGTCCTGCAGATATCTGGCTTCAGCTAGAACCCTTTCGGGCGATTGCGCACGGAACTGATGCGAATACAGCACGCGTGGAAAGGTGCAGAAAAAGCATTGGTAAGGGCAGCCGCGTGACGTGATGGTAGTGGCTGCAGGGAAATACATGAAAATCGTTTCGTAAAATTTCTTCAGGTCGATGAGGTCGAAGGCAGGGAAGGGGAGCTTGTCGAGGTTCTGTATCAGCTCGCGCGGTCTCGTATGCTTTATGGCCCTACCTTTCCTGTATTTTATGCCTCTTACAGCGGAAAGGTCTTTTTTCTTTTCCAGGGCATTCGCTATGTCGAGAATGGTGTAATCATATTCCTTGAGCGTTATGATGTCAACACCCGGACATCTGTCGAATATTTTTTCCGCGACAGGCGTCACGAACGGCCCTGTGAAAACGACTGTTATGCCTAGGCTGCTGGCGTAATTGGCAATAGCGAAATCGACCAGTGCAGTCACGTGCTCGACGTACACGACCAGCATATCTGGATTTGTTTCAGCTATTATTTTCTTGAGTCTTTCGAAGGTCACGCCTTCTGTCTGGCAGTGCAGATACCTTACATCGTGGCCGCCGTCCCTGAGGACCGCCGCGGCGCTGAGGCTGAGGTAAGAATACGTTGTTTCGCCCGCGAAGGCTAGTGACGGATGTCTTCTCCCGCCTGTGGTTATACCGCTTTTCGGTTCCCAGCCGACCGAGGGCGGAGACTCTATGAAAAGGACTTTCATATAAAATCTATAGGCAAAAATAGCAATTTAATGTTATTGTCGGCAAAAAATGACCTAATACTCTCTCCACGAATGCCTGCACTTCGTGCAGCGGAAGAAAAGCGTCGGCGGTTCGTCGGTAGAGCGCGTCTGCTGCATCCACCATACAGCTTCCTTGTTGCTGCACTTGGGGCATATCAGGCGGATCTTGGGCAGCGCTTCCCTTTTTTCCTCTATTATGACAATCTCGTCCAGCGGGTCTTTTTTCACTTCTTCCCTTATTTCGATGGGCTTGTAGTCCTTTATCTTGTAGCCGCATTTCCTGCAGACTAAAAGCGTTTTGCCTTTCTCCTTTTTGGATACGCAGACCAAACCGCACTTGGGACAGAAATGCATTAACTCACCATGAATTTACCTATATTCTTTGACCATTAAATATAAAAATATAACTGTTGCACATAACACGACGACCAATATAACGTTTTTGAGTAGGAACGGTAAAATGTATTCCGTCACGCCTATCTTGACCCACCCGAGATACGGAATTATCATCACAACCTTCCCGTGAATCTGCCCGGGAACGATGCTCTTTTCGAAGGGGTGCTGGCCGGTGTTCGCATCGCCCTGGGTCTGGAACGAACCGTCAGGATTTATCTGCTTGATTCTGTGTACGACGGGGACATCCCTGCCTTCAACCGAAAAGACAATCACGTCGCCTATTGCAAGCGTGTTCTTATATTCCTCGGGCGGTTGCGCACCCTGGATGATGAGAATGTCTCCCTGATAAAAGGTGGGCACCATGCTGTTGGACTCGACAGCGACGACGGGCATATCCGTCGAAAGCGCCTGGCCGAGAACGATGTTTATGCCGAAGGCGAGGAAAATGCCGAAGAATATGTAGATGATGGTGCCTGTTGTCCCTTCCAGCAGGTCTTTCTTCTGCCTTCCCCTTTTGGTCGCGGCTTCCTTCACGCCCTTGCGTCTTTTAGTCCACTGCATATTATATGCGCCATCCTCACCGGCTCGGGCACCACTGAATTTACGCTCGTGAGCTTTATAATCCTTTCGCAGGTGCAAGCGTCTATGCCGGCGTTTTGATAATATATCGTCTTCCTTCCCTTAATAACCTTGTTTTCCACCTGGAGCCTGCGCACCCTGCCGGCTTTTTCTATAAGGTGCCATCTCTCCTTCGAATCCGGGAATTTGGACAGGCATTTCTTTATCGCCCTCATGCCTGGTTTTTCTCTTATCACAACTATGACAGGCAGCCCGGTTTTTCTGTTTAGCTTATGGATGTCGACAATGTTGAAGCCTCCGAAGGTTATGCCGTCCAGCATTATTATCCTCAGCTGCTCCTTGTGCCTGCTTTTGTTTATTGCATCAGCTATTTTATCGGTTACGTCGTTGCCATCGACTTTTATCCTGCTGGTCACAACGCCATCTATCTGCGTTCCGCCTCTGCATACAACTCCCGCTACCAGCGTATCCTTATCGCTGAAAACAAAGGGTGCGTCATCCCAGCCTATGATTCTAATCTCAGGTTTTATTGCCTTCAACATACAAAAATTGCCTATTTTCTGGTTGAGGCCCTCTTGAATTCCTTTTCGAAGTCTTTTGCCTGGTCAAGTATCATCTGGGCTGCGCTGTCCAGCGCCTTCTTCGGATTGTCAGCCCTTACGGTCAGCTTAGGCTCGGAGAGATACGGATGCCTGATCATGTAGGAAACCTGCTTGACCCCGGCCTCCCATGCGTTCTCCCTCAGAAGGCTGAGGAAGGTATGGGTTTCTCCCTGAACCTCGAGAACCATCTTCTTGGCGTCGCTTTCCAAAAGCACCAATTTCATAAAGTAAATATTAGGACAAGGTATTTAAATGCAGATGCTTCTGGGCTTGCTTGCGCGTTTTTAGTTTTTATAAACACATCGCCACGAATAATATTATTCCGCAGTGGTATTATGTCGATTTTCAGGGCTTATGACATAAGAGGCGTTTATCCTGAACAGCTCAACGGCGAGATCGCGTACAGGATAGGCCTAGCCTTCGGCAAATTCATCGGCAAGGGTACGATTGCTCTAGGCGCCGACATCAGAAAAAGCAGCCCTGACATCAAAAAGCATTTGCTGAAGGGGCTGAACGAGGCGGGCCTGAAGGTCATAGACATAGGCACCGTCCCGACGCCCGTCCTTTATTTTATGGTCGCCCACAACAGACTCGATGGCGGCACGATGATAACGGGCTCGCACAATCCCAAGGAGTACAACGGCATAAAGATGTGCGGCAAGAACGGCCTCTGCTTTTCCTATGAAACGGGCATAAACGAGATCGAAAGGATGATCAAAGGCGGCATCGAATCTCAAAAGCTCGCGGGGGAAACTGCCAAAAAGCAGATCGAAGAGGAGTACATTAATTTCATAGTGAAAAAGGTCAGATTCGGCAAAAAGCTGCGCGTGGTTGTGGACGGCGGCAACGGGGCGGCCGGCAAGGTCGCGTGCGAGATTTTCAGAAGGCTCGGCTGTGACGTCATCGAGCTCCACTGCGAGCCTGACGGCGAATTCCCGAACCATCATCCGGACCCTCTTGTGAGGGAGAACCTCAAGGATTTGCAGGAAAGAGTGAAAAAGGTGAAAGCTGACATGGGGGTTGCGTATGACGGCGACGGCGATCGCGTGGGCTTCGTTGACGAAAGGGGTGAAATAGTCGCGAATAACCAGGCTTTCGCCCTGCTGATAGAAAACGTTCTTTCTGAAAATCCTGGAGCCAAGATCGTGCACGAGGTCCTGGCCTCGAAGCTCGTGGAAGACGTCATTCTTGCGAAAGGCGGCATACCCGTCCTTTCAAGGGTTGGCCATTCATACATACAAAACATCATGCTTGAGAAGAACTGCGCCCTCGGCGGCGAAACCTCGGGTCATTATTATTTCAGGGAGAGCTACAACTACGATGACGGCATTTTCGCGTCGGTAAAGCTTGCGGAGCTGGTCTCAAGGTCTGACAAAAAAATGTCGGAGCTGGGAAAGATGCTGCCTCACTATATAACATCCGATGATACCAGAATCCACTGCCCCGACGACAAGAAATTCGAGGTTGTTGAAAGGCTGAAGCAGAAGTTTGAAGGGGAAGGCAAGTTAATAACACTGGACGGTGTCAAGGTCGTAATGGATAACTCATGGTTTATAGTACGCGCTTCAAATACGCAGCCTGCGCTCGTACTCCGCTGGGAAGCAAAAGACGAGAGGAACTTCAGAAAAATCGGGGATTTCCTGAAAAAAGAAGTGGAGAAAGCCATCGCAGACTTAGCCTGATTCTGTCAGATTCTGCAGTATTTTATAGGCTTTCATCGAATCCTTTTTCTCTATGACAAGCGTGAGTTCCGTGTGGGTTGATATCGCTTCGTATATGTTTATGTTCTCCCACGATATCCTGCGTATGACCTCGAACATCACGCCAGGCGTCTCGAAGAATTCGTCATGATATTTAAGGGAGATGGAAACCAGGTTGCCCTTTACCTTTATTATCTTCTCGCCCTTCAGATGCTTAAGCAGCCTTTCCTTGTACTTTTCGTTCGTCACGATGGATATCTCATAGTTGCCGTGGCTGACATTCATGGTATCCCCCTTGTCAAAATCGACCATATCATAAAGGTTTTTCAGCTCTGACATCAGCTTGGGTGACTTCACAATACATATATCACACAGGTTGGTCTTCACTATCACTTCCGAGCGGAAATCGAATTTGATTTTCTTTTTTGTAAGCCTAATCTTTTCGGCATGCCTTCTCAGCGCCATGGTTACTGCAAACGTGTTAACCTTCTTGCCAAGTTCTTCCTCTATTTCCTTCTTCATCTGCTCGGCAAGAGCGGCGTAGGAAACTATGCCCTGGTAAATGGCTTCCTGCAAAAGGGGTCTTTCGCCAACGAGCTTCTGCACAACATGGCTGACCGTCACCATAACAAATCACCACACATTTTGTTATTATTGTAACATTATGTTTTTATCATATTTAAGGGTTATTTTAATGCAGTGACTGAATGAGCCAAAATTCCGAAATAGAAATTCCAAAGCGATTAAGACCTTATGGGGATGGGGATGGGAAATTTTACATAAACGACGTTTGGGATGAATTAGAAGGTCCCCCTAATGTTTTGGTCGGCATGTCAGCTGGTGTTGCACCGGCTCCGAGAGATGTGAAACCAAATAAATATGGAGCAGCAACAGCAGCTATCGTTTGATTTCTTCCAGTATTTCCTTCGCCCTTGAAACGCTTATGTTTTTTTCCTCGGCCATCTTTTGCGTAACTATGTCTATTGCATCGCCTTTTGCACCAGCCATGACAGCAATGTTTTTCGCGTGCAGGCGCATATGCCCTCTTTGGATGCCTTCGCTGGCAAGCGCACGAAGGGCGGCGAAATTCTGCGCAAGGCCGACGGCAGCAATTACTTCAGATAGCTCCTGCGCCGACTTGACGCCGAGTATTTTAAGGGCGATTTTTGCCTCCGGTTTCGTTCTGGTCGCGCCTCCGACTATGCCGATCGCGACCGGCAGTTCTATTTCACCGACAAGGTCGCCGTTCTTGTCCCTGTGGTATTTCGTCAGCGGCTTGTACTTTCCCGAGACAGACGCGAAAGAATGCGCTCCTGCCTCCACCGCTCGGAAGTCGTTGCCAGTCGCTATGACGACGGCGTCTATGCCGTTCATTATGCCCTTGTTGTGCGTGGCGCACCTGTAAGGATCGTTCAGTGCGAGATGGTATGTCTCCAGTATAGCATCGACGACATCGCTGCCCTTCATCAGGCCTTTCGTCGAGCTTTCCAGTTCCTCCTTTTTCCAGACTGCCCTCGCCTTCGCAAGCCTTCTGTCGGCAAGGTTTGATATGATTCTCAACCTCACATATCCGCCGGTAAGCTCTTCAAGCATTGACGAAATCGCTTCACACATGGTGTTTACCGCGTTCGCGCCCATCGCATCCCTGACATCGACCAAAAGATGGACGACTAGCATCTTGCCGACTTCGGATTCGATCTTGCGTATCTCAAGATCTTTCGCCCCTCCGCCGAAGCTTACAAGCACGGAGTCGCGCTCATTCGCCTTTGTTATTATTTCTTTTTTGTTATCCATTATCGCCTTTTTCGCCTTGTTGAAATCCTTGAAGCCCATGATTTGTATCTGGCCTATCATCACGGGCTCGTCGCTTGAGGTTTTGAAGCCGCCGCCTGCCCTTGCGAGTTTCGCAGCGAACGAAGCTGCAGCGACGACTGAAGGCTCCTCGATGCACATGGGCACTGCATATTCCTTGTCGTTTATCAGAAAATGCAGGCCAAGGCCCATCGGCAACTCGCACGTCCCGACGACGTTCTCTATCATCCTGTCAGCGATTGTCATATTCATCGCGCCCGTCCTTTTCAGGATGTTCACCTCATCATCCGTCAGGCCTGCGAAGCTTTTCAGTATTTTAAGTCTTTCGTCTATGTCTTTTTTGTAAAATTCATGGAACTCTTCTGTCATATAATCACCATATTCTAACATTAATGCAATGCTGTTTTAAAGGTTCCGCATGACTTACGTCAATCGTTTAACGTTTTAAATACAGACCTGAAATTAAGATTATGTTTGACCGCGAAAGATGCGAGGCGATTCTTTCGCTCATAAGAAAGCGAAGAGCGAAGAAAGTTTTGCTTCAGGTACCTGAAGGTCTCAAAACAGGCGTACAGAACCTGATCGATTTCCTTGAGAACAACGGGGTTGGCTGCGTTCTTTCGCTCGAGCCTTGCTTCGGTGCGTGCGATCTTAGAGATCACGAGGCAAAGCTGCTTGGCTGCGACACGCTGCTCCACATTGGCCATGCCGACCTCGGTCTTAAAACGGACGTGCCTGTCGTGTATTACGAATATCTCATCGATTACGATTTCAT
>CAYGVQ010000018.1:5439-13200 GCA_964353515.1 uncultured archaeon | reverse complement strand
GCGACCTTGCCTGTGATGTCGATTATGTCTGTCCTGCCTTGGCTGCTGACCCGGATTCTATGGGGTTCGATCATTATTGCCACGTCAATTAATAGGAAACTAGGAAATAATAAAATATGGATGTTGAAAAAGCGGTCGATGAGCGAAGGAAAGAAATGATTTCGCTTCTCTCGAAGCTGATCGCGCAGGACACGACCAACCCGCCCGGCAACGAATATCTGGCGGCGGCGATTGTCAAGAAATTCTTCAGGAAAAACTCGATTAGGTACAGGGTCTTTGAAAGAGAGAAGGGCCGCACGAATCTGATCGGCTACATCGGGAAAGGTAAGCCGGGGCTAATCGGTGCCTGCCACCTCGACACCGTGCCCGCAGGCAAAGGATGGAAGAGCGACCCCTTCAAAGCGAAGGTGAAAGGAGGCAGGATTTACGGCCGCGGCGCGGTCGATAATAAAGGCCCGCTCGCAGGAGTTTTGATTGCAGGCGCAATACTCAAAAAATTGGAAAAGCGGCTGAAAGGCCAGATCGCGCTTGCCTGCCTCGCCGATGAGGAGCGCGGCTCGAAATGCGGTATGTATCATCTTCTTGGGCAGGGAAAGCTGCACGGAGAATACGCGCTCGTCCCTGACATCGAACACGAGCTGAAGAAAATCGACGTCGCGGAGAAGGGACTCCTGTTCCTCAAAATCACGTCCTTCGGACGTCAAGCGCACGGCTCCAGCCCGAAGGAAGGCATAAACGCGATATGGAACATGCTCGAATTCCTCGGGCTTTTCAGGCGCTATAAAATGAAATTCAGGAAGCATGCGCTTCTCTCGCCGCCGACCATCAACCTCGGCGTGATAAAAGGCGGCGAGGCGCCGAATATCGTGCCCGGCGAATGCAGCGTGAAAATCGACATCCGCTACCTGCCTTCGCAGAAGGCGCTGGCCATAATAAGCGACATAAAGGCGATGCTGAAAAAAGTCGAGAGGAAAAACAAAACCGCGAGGTTCAGGCTGGAGGTCATTGATGATCAGAAGCCCGTCGAAGCCGACGTCGACAACGAACTCATCCGCTCGATAAAGAAGCATGTGAAGGCTGTGACAGGCAGCAGCGCAACGATAATAGGTCTCTCAGGCACGACGCTGGTCAAACCGCTTGCAGCGAAAGGCGTCAGGGCGGTCGGCTTCTCGCCAGGCGAGGGCATGGCGCACAAAACGAATGAATTCATATCCGTCAGCGAGCTCGTCGCCTTTTCCAAAATCCTCTGCCTCGTTTCGCTGGAGCTGCTGGGTTAGCTTTATTAGCAACCTTTGGAAAAATGATTTCTATGAAAATACTTTGCGTTTCCGATTATCACAGGCACAAGGAGCTCGCCGACGGCGTTGAGAAGCTCGCCGCAAAGGAAAAGGTCGATGTTATAGTCAATGCTGGCGACTTCCTCTCGGATGAATTCGCGAAGAGCGTTCTAGGCAAGACGCAGTTCCGGACCTTCGTCGTCTGCGGCAACTGGGACCGCGAGCTGAAGATACCGAACAAAAAGGTCACGGTTCTCGTGAACCAGCTTGTTGAATACAAAGGCCTTTATTTTGCGGGCCTGGACTGGGGCCACTACGATGAAATCATCAAACTCGCGAAGGGCATAGACCCGAAGAAACTCATCGTAATAACGCACGACCCGCCTTTCGGCATCCTCGATGCCAGCTTCTTCGGCAGCAACGCGGGCATGCCCGGCCTGAGGGAGATCATGGAAAAGATCAAGCCCGCGCTGCATGTCTTCGGCCACATACACGAGTCAGCGGGATTCATGAAGCACAAGGGCACGCTTTACGTCAACGCGGCGCTGACGGAATTCAGGAAGGCGGCAATCGTCGAACTCCCTGGCCAGAAGGTGAAGGTTTCTGATGTGTAGTTCAAGGATTTATTTCTTGCCCCAATTCTTTTAAAATGAATGAACAGGTTGAACCAAGTCCCGTGAGACCAGAAGTTTATTTGGGAGACTTGGAATACGAGTTCTTGCCCTTTGCTGAGCTTGGAGACGAAATCCAAGAAAAGAAGGTCATGAGTGATTACAAAGAGGGGTGGAAAGGTCCCCTGAACGAGGAAAAGAGGTTAAATATCATAAAAGTTCCTCTTGAAGAAGAAATTTGGAACAGGTGGCATTCAGAACTCTATAATGAAATCTTTACCAATGGGCAAATGGTTTTGATGGCAAACATAAAAGGCGAATGGGAACCTGTGATGTCCATAAGGTCTCTAATATGGAGAATACCTAACAGGGAAATACTAAAAAGAGACAGGTATGAAGGCACGGAATTAGAAGGAATTTGCTCCCAAGAACAAATGTCTGATATTCGGATTAAAAAAATCCCCAAAGAATGCCCCCAGACATGGTATGACGCTTCAAACAGCGGTCATGGTTATACCAGGATCCAGATGCTTGAAAACGGCGTGAGAAAAGATTGCGCAGAAGCCGACTATGAAAAAGTTCTTAGTCCGAAGACACGCAAAGAAGAGAACATGAGGCACAATCTGGTTCTCGTAAATTATGCGCTCACCGCTAATCAGAATCTTCCTTATAAAATTAGAGGTGCTATGAAGGCGCTTGTGACAGAAAGGGAAGACTTGGCTAAAAAATTGGGGCTAGGATGCGATACATACACGCCCGCGGACGGGCTTGCCCGGTATCTCTCAAAACTGCAAATTTCTGATGAGGAATTTGAGAGAGACAAAGAATTTCTTGTCATAAGGTATATTGATGAGAATATTTTGACAGTGGCCGCTAAAAAGATTAGAGCTGAGATTAGAGATGCAGCGACCATGCATCTAATGCAAGGTGCAAATTTTATAGGCTATGCTTTGGAGGCCCGCCATGATCCGAGATCTAAAAATGTATGCGTAGTAACCAGTTACTTATTATAGGTCAAAACGTAAGCTGGCAAGCAAGCGATAATTTTATATATTACTTTCTCAATATTACGTTAAGTGACATTATGTCTGGAAAGATCGTTTCGACGAAGAAGCTGGTTTTTGCCAGGCATAATACGATTTTTCATTGCACCTGTTTTTAATTGCGAATGCCTTAAGAAACGAAGTTTTGTGCCCGCATCATGGTGATGGGATGAGTCTGGAAAACAAGAACGATATGAAAAACCTGGAAGAGAAGGTGAAAAAGGTAGTGCAAGAAGTCCTCAAAGAGGTGGACTTCGACCTCGAGGATCTTCTGGACAGCGACATGGAGGAGCTGGAGAAGCTCGTGCTGGAAATAGTGCTTGCGCTGGTCGACGATGACGAGATACCTTACGTTGAACTGATGCACGCCGTAGAAGAAGACGTCGATGACTTGCTTGACGAAAACGGGAATTTAATGCCCAACTAAAATTAAATAACGGCTCGGACAAAATATTAATAACGTGATGCTTATGCCTAAAAAATTCGAACTGCTTAATGCAAGAGGAGTGAGGGACTTTTTGCCAGAGGAAGCGCTGGCCAGGCAGAGAATAACGGATGTCATGCGCTCGGTCTTCGAGCGCTACGGCTATGCGCCGCTCGAGACGCCTGCGATAGAAAGGAAAGATGTTTTATCAGCGAAGTTCGCCGGCGGCGCTGAGATAATGAAGGAGATATTCAAAGTCGAAGATCAAGGGGGGAGGGAGCTGGCACTGCGCTACGATCTGACGGTCCCGCTTGCGAAGGTCGTGGGCATGAACCCGAATCTTCCGAAGCCTTTCAAACGATATCAAATCCAACCTGTCTGGAGGGACGGGCCGATCAAGCTCGGTCGCTATCGTGAATTCATGCAGGCCGACGCCGACATCGTCGGCACGAAGGCCATGCTGGCCGACGCGGAGATCCTTGCCATCGCATCCGAGGTATTTTCAAAGCTCGGCTTAGGTGTCGTCATCGAGGTCAGCAACCGCAAGCTCATGAACGGCATGCTCGCCTGCGCCGGTATTAATGAGAACAGGATGGAGGCGATTCTGGCGATAGACAAGCTGGAGAAGTTTGGCGCGGACGCCGTCAGGAAAGAGCTCGCCGACAAGGGCTTCGGCAGGAAGGCGATTGATGGCGTCATGAAAATCCTCACGCTAAAGGGGAAGAACAGCGAGCTTCTGGCAAAGCTTGAAAAGATGATTACCAGCGACGAGGGCAGGGAGGGGATAAGCGAGCTGAGAGAGCTGCTCGAATACTGCGGCCTCATGGGAGTCGAGATAAAAATCGACCTGTCGCTCGCCCGCGGCCTGGAGTATTACACCGGGCCTGTCTTCGAGGTTTATTCCAAAGATTCTAAAATTTCGTCTTCGCTCGCTGGCGGCGGACGCTACGACAAGATGATTGGCATGTTCATCGGAAGGGGAGAGTATCCTGCGACAGGGATTTCCTTCGGCGTGGAGCCGATTTTCGAGGCAATGCGGGGGCGTAAGGCAGCGCAGAAGACGACCGCGAAGGTGCTGGTGATCCCGATCGCCGCGCTCAAGGAAGCGATAAAGGCCGCGAAGGCGCTGCGGCAGCAGGGGATAAACACCGAAGTCGATGTGATGGGAAGGGGGATATCGGCGAACCTCGCTTACGCTAATGCGCTCGGCATACCATATGTCGTTTTCTTGGGGAAGGAAGAGCTTAAGCTGGGGAAACTGAAGCTGCGCGACATGAAAACAGGCAAGGAGAAATTCGTTGAAACGGAGAAAATCAAAAAAGAAATAGCGGTTTAATATTTTTAAGTACGCTTTTACAATAATTTTTAATAATTTTTACTTAGCATGAGGAGAAATGATAAAATGGTAATGAAAGGAATTAGACATATAGGACGCATAGGCAATGGCGGTTCAAAGACATTCGTGCCTGATACTTCTGTTCTCATAAATAAAAAGTTTTCAGAACTGATTGAGGAGGGAAAGCTGGACCATTCCAGGATAGTCATACCCAGGATCGTTATTGACGAGCTGCAGGCCCAGGCTTCCAGGGGAAAGGACGTCGGCTTCCGCGGGCTCGATGAAATAAAGAGGATAAGAGGCCTTTGTGAAAAACACAAGATAAAGCTCACCTTCACAGGAGAGCGCCCAACCCAGGAGGACATAAACCTCGCCAAGAAGGGAAGGCTCGATGCCTTGATACGCGATTACGCTGTCGAAGAAGGCGCCACGCTGCTTACGAGCGACTATGTGCAGGCGCTGGTGGGCGAGGCCGAGAACGTATCGGTCAGGTACATACCTCACGACATATCGCACAAGACCATAAAGCTTGAGGAGTTCTTCACGCCCGACACGCAGTCCGTCCATCTCAAGGTGGGCATAAGGCCCTACGCCAAGCGCGGCAAGCCCGGCGAGGTGAAAATGTTTCACCTGAGGGAAAAGCCGATGGATGACGAGGAAATCAAGAACATAACCTACGAAATCCTTTCGAAAACGCACAGGGACCCGAGCTCCTTCATAGAGATAGGGAAGCAGGGGGCGAGCGCCATGGTGATCCAGATGGGCAGGTACAGGATTGCCATAACAAGGCCGCCGTTCTCTTCGGCGACCGAAATCACGGCCGTCAGGCCCATAGTCAAGCTCGAGCTCAAGGACTACAACCTGCACAAGGAGCTGGAAGACATGATTATTTCAGGCTCAAGAGGGGTTCTCATCGCCGGCCCGCCGGGCTCGGGCAAATCAACCTTCGCAGCGAGCATCGCGGAATTCATCTGCAAGAGGGGCAAGGTAGTCAAGACCTTCGAGCAGCCGCGCGACCTGCAGGTAGGCCCTGAAATAACGCAGTACGCGCCGCTCGAGAACGACTGGGAGAAGACGGCAGAGCTGCTGCTTCTGGTCAGGCCTGATTACACGATTTTCGACGAGATTCGAAAGACCAAGGACTTCAAGGTATTCGCCGACATGCGCCTCGCTGGCGTAGGAATGATAGGAGTCGTTCACTCCACCGACATAATATCGGCTATACAGAGGTTCATGAGCAGGATGGAGCTTGGCATGGTGCCCCACGTGGTCGACACGGTCATCTACATAAAAAATGGGGTAATAGAGAAGACCTACACGCTGAACCTGCTGGTGAAAGTCCCCAGCGGCATGACCGAGCAGGACTTGGCGAGGCCGGTCGTCGAAGTGCGCGATTTCGTGACGAAGCGTTTGGAATACGAAATCTACACCTTCGGCGAGGAGAACGTCGTCATTCCAATAAAGGAGGCTCCGAAGCTGCTGAAGGACAAGGTCATGAAAATCATACTGAACGAGCTCGGCAGGGTGGACAAGGACCTGGAGGTCGAGTTCCTTTCGGACAGCCGCGTCCTGCTGCGCGTGAGGAACGAGATCATCCCCAAGGTCATCGGGAGGAAGGGCCAGAACATCGAGGAGCTCGAAAGGAAGACGGGCATAAACATATCAGTCGAGCCGAGGGAAAGAACGCTGAAGGAGGAAATTAAGCACATGTTCGACGAAAAGGGCGCGTCCTTCAACATAAAAATCGAGAAGAGATTCGCAGGCAAGCAGATCGATTTATACGACGGCGACGAATACCTATTCTCGCCTGTGGTGGGCAGGGAAGGCGAGATCTGGGTCAAGAAGCGCTCCAGCGAGGGAGAAAAAATACTGCGCGCGGTAACCTCAAGAACGCTGAAGGTAATGGTATAAATTGCCCCGGCCTTTTCGCTTCGGCTACAGCTTGTTTTCGATATCCTTCAGGTCGTTCGATATCCCGCCGATGTCGTTGCCGAGGCCCGAAAGCGCGCTCGCGGCCTGGTCGCTGTTGACTATCCTTCCCCCGAATATGGTTGCGCCGAGGCCCGAGTAAAAGACGAAGCCAAGTACGCCGGCCAGCACAACCAGTATCAGCACCACCGCGATTATCTTCTTCGGACTTTTCCTGCCGCCCGCTTTCTTCTCCACTTCAATTGCCCTGTCGTGCAAATCCTTAGCCATAACAATCACCTTAAGCCACCATCACTCCGAGTATGCCGCTTATGTACCTTCTTAAATCGAGGACGTCCTGCTTGATTTCGTCCCTGATCAGCTCCGGGTTCTCGAGGTTCGCGCGTATCTTCGCGATTATGTCGTCTACCATGTTCTTCGCATTCGCGAACATGCCTGCGACCTCGCTGAATTTATTCGCTCGTTCCTCGTCGCCGACAGACTTGTAATAATCTGCCAGCGCATTCGCCTTCCTTTCGAAGCTGTCCATCCTGACGCGGATGCCTTCCAGCTTGAATACGATTTCTATGAAGTCGTCCTTGTTGACTTCCTTCACGCAGCATTTTGCATGAGTCCTGGAAATCTCGGAAATCACGGCAGATTTGCTGCTGCACGCGAGGCTGGATTCCTCGAACCCGCTCTTGCAGGAATCCTGGAAATAGATGCAATACCCTCCCTTCTGCTCGCAGTCCGTGCCAATCGCCTTGGTGTCGCTCGGGTATTTGTCAAGATACGCTTTGATAAGCTCTTTCGGCTCTGTGGGCACGCACCTGTAATGCGGAACCTGATCGCATGCGCTGCCCGGCTTGCACGATGGCATGAACTTCTCCTTGGTCTCGTCGCCCGCGCATGCGCATTCGGAATACAGCGAGTCAGAGCCGCAGTATTTATTCGGGGCTTCCACCTTAGGCACCGCCCCTCCGCTTTCTGCAGCGAAGGGCATGCCTGTTATCATGCCCGTGAAGAAACCGGATTCTTTCCGGACCTCAGTTTTCTGTAACGTTCTCTCTGCCGTGCCGGTTAACTCCGGTGCTGACGGCTGAGGCGGAGTCGGCAGGACAGATTCGGCTTTCTGTGCATAGCCCATGTTTTCCATGACAGC
>CAYGVQ010000018.1:0-5339 GCA_964353515.1 uncultured archaeon | reverse complement strand
TTCGTCATACACCGTGAAATATGCAGGGCGGATTTTGAAGTCTGCTGTCGTTTTTGAATTAGAGCCTATTTCATAACCTCCGACTTCATCCGTTCCCGTAAACGTTCCTTTATACTTGCACCAGGTCTTTGGCGTGCATGGCGGGCAGTAAGCTCCTATTTCGCATGAGCAGGTTGTTTCTGCGGTTTCGCATGAAGCCATGAGGGCGACTGTTTCGCCGCTGCCGTAGGGCTTCCTTACATAAACCTCAAGTTCTCTCACGCCTAGGTGGGACTCATCAACCGGGCTCGTGGATATGCTTACCGGTTCATTGAGGCCGTATGAGTACTTGTCCGTGTAAATGTCAAAATACTGGTACGCCGAGACGCATCTGTAGTAGGTGCACATCTGCGTGCTGCTGCAGTCGAAGTCCGCGTATTCGTTTACCCCGTCGATTATCGTGTACGCATAACCGCCGCACGTGCTCTTCCATGCCACCTTTTCGCCGCTAGTGCCGTAAACATCAGCGACGCAAGCCCCTATGCCGCTGCAGCCGAAGCCGTTGCTCGAGTAGCATTTCTGCTCGGAGTTCGAATTCTTGAAGATGCATTTGACCTGTTCCTTGGTTTTGTTTTCGCTTATTACGCATGCCCCGTCCTTGCAGCCGTAGGGGCAATTATAATTATAAGCAGTTGGGTTTCCTTCTACGCATTCCACCTCATTGAGGAAGCAAGTTGAGCCTTCACAGCTTTCCGCCTCTTTATAGTTTTCCGGATACCCTGGGACAATTATGCACTTGTCTTTCATCCCCTCTGCTTCTGTCTGCCACGTGTATCTTGCAATCCCTTTGAGATAATAATTCTTACCGCCGTCGGAATCCGTACACCCCGTTCCTATTAGGGGACCTGTTAAGATGCCTGAGTCTACGTGGTCAAAGCCACCCTCTGCATTATACAGGATCGTCAATTTTATTGAATATGATGTTTCTCCCGAAGGCGGCGGTGATATAACGAATTCGATAGCTTTGGATTCTCCTATACCCACCTCAAAGATGAATGTATATGGAGTTGTGAGACCGTTTAGTGTCGCATTTATTCCTTTTATGTTAATTATTTTACCTATCTTGTTGTTGGTCAACACCATCCTGAAGCTGCCGTCGCCTGAAAGATTCCAGTCACTTGGCGCGCCTAGAGTGGTAAATCCTGTCGCCGATTTTGATGTATATGTCGTTATGGCGCCGGTTACAGACGCTCCTGTTGCCGCCGATGCGCCGCCTGTGGCAGACTGAGATGTTGTTGTCATGCCGCATGGCGCCTGGAAACTTTCTTTGATATAACCTTCCTCGCAGATGCAGTTCGGGTCGGAAGACTGCGAGCCGCAGTAATTAGGCCTCGCGCAGTCCTGTGGGCAGTTCTTCTCGTTTTCTGGTATCGGGCAGCCAACAGCCAAACAGGTCGCGCTGTCGCAGACGCCGTTGCCGCAGTTGGGCGTGCAGTCCTTCATGCATTTGACATGGCACGAGACTTGGCATGGAACTACATCGCACTGCTGGCTTCCTGCGCATTCGATTTTGGGGCATACAGTGTCGCATACTATTTCTTTTTCATTGTCGTCGCAATAGCCGTTGCCGCAGTTGTTCGATATGTTTATGTAAATCGTCTCTTTGTCAGAGACGTAGTTGCAGCCGCCTTCATTTACGGAGGCTACGAAGGTCCATTCGCCGTTGTACTGCGGGTCGGACGGGACGGTTGATGTCGTCTTGTAAATGCCAGTCGAATCCGTATAATATGTGGAACTTGCACCCATCTTATCGTTGTAGATGTTGAACACCTGATTTGGAATGAGGTTTTTGTTCTCGTCGTAAATCTTCACGACCACCTCGAAATAGTCCCCTGCATAGTATACCTTCTTGTTGAATATCATGTCGATTAAAACAGGGCATCTGGTGGTTTTGCAGTCTTTCGGACAGTTGCATATGTTTTCAGGCTCCTTGCAGATCCCGTCGCCGCATTTGGTGCAGTAGCCATACGTCCCTAGCATCGGCTGGCAGTTGGCCGGCGAAACCGCAGATATCGCCGTCAGGCCAGGGCAGCAGACGTTTTTATTCTCGGGAACGATAGGGCCGAGGGACTGGCCCTCGCCAATACAGCTCGTATTAATGCATGCCCCATCCCTGCAACCTTTGGGGCATATGTAAGTCTCTTCTCCGATTGCATTGTTACTACCGCAATAGTACTCGACCACTGCCCCGCAAATAACTTCACAAGGAACAACATTGCCTTCAGTTGTTACAGGACAAGCACCAGTACAATAAGTACAAGAGTCAGTTCTACCTTCAAGAGTAGACCCGGAACCAGTTTGAACAGTGCCCTTCACATAATAATTCTTCCCGCCATCGGAATCCGTGCATGTTTGATTTGTTTGGTTCGTTTTGAATTCAAAGATGAACGAAGTCGGGGTGACACATGGTCCTGCAGAAGGATTTCCTGTTTTGCCGCAAGCGCCTGTTATCTGATAAAGATAAGCCCCTTCAGGTCCTGACTGAAAGCCCTCCTCTGCCCTATACCTTATGTATACAGGATGGCCGGAAGCAAGAATGTAGAATTCTTTGGGTATGGTGTACTGCCCCGTGGCATCCATTTCGCTGAAATCAGCATAACGTGATATGTCAAAAATAACAGGCCCTAACCATGTATTGCCGTCAAGTGTTGCTGTAATTTTTATCGAAGAAGCATTGATACACGCCCCATCTTTACAAGTATAGGGGCATTCGTGATAAACACCGGAAGGTGATGGCGACTGTGGGTCTCCGCAATATTTTTCCACTAGTTTAATGCTGTTTTCACAATAGTCGTAATAACTGAAATTGCTCCCATCATAAACACCGGAAATAGTCCCTGGTACATAATAATTAACACCGCCATCGGAATCCGTACATGTCGAATTTCCTGTTGGCGCAGCAACCTGGTTTGAAAACAAAGAAAACGTCAGAAAAAGAAGACCCAAAATCAGAAGCGCTTTAAATTTCATTCTACCGACCTCCTACCAAAATGATGACTATATTTATTTATTGATAGAAGCCGTATAAAACTTTCGATTTCTTTCGGTCGGGCTCGAAAATTCAAAAATTGGCAAATTTGCAAAAAATGCTTTACATACCCATTCCAAACTGCTTCGCCAGCTTCGCGAACGGGCCGCGCTTGAACGCCTTGCCGCCGCCGCTCATCTTCAGCAGCTTCTTTATCTGGTTGTAGTTTTTAATCAGTTCCCTGACTTCCGCCTGCGTCGTGCCGGACCCTTTTGCTATTCTTTGTATGCGCGACTGCTTTATGACGTCCGGATCCTCGCGTTCCTCCGGCGTCATGGAATTAATTATGTGCTTCCATTTCTTCATCTTGCCCTCTTGTACGTCGGCGAAGTTTTCCGGCAGCTTTTTCATGAGCGCGCCGCCCGACATGCCGGGGATCATGTCCATCACCTTCGACAGCGAGCCCATCTTCTGCATGGAGCCCAGCTGCTCGTAGAACTCGTTCATCGTGAAGCGGCCTTCGATGATCTTCTTCGCAGTTTCTTCGGCGCCAGATTCTTTCGCCTTCTCCAGCAGGCCCTGCAGGTCGCCGTAGCCTATGAGCCGCGACACGAAGCGCTGCGGGTCGTACTCCTCGAAATCGTCGATCTTCTCGCCCACGCCTATCATGCGGACGTTCGAGCCCGACACGCTCGCCGCTGCTAGGGCGCCGCCTCCCTTCGCAGTGCCGTCGAGCTTCGAGATTATGAGGCCGGTTATACCCACCAGCTTGTTGAATTCCTCAGCCTGCTTGCGGGCGGCCTGGCCTATGTCAGCCGGCATCACCAGGAAGACCTCGCTGGGCTTTATGATTTCGCCCAGCTTCTTCAGCTCCTTAGCCAGCTCTCCGTCCAGCGCGTTCCTGCCCGCGGTGTCGAAGATGAGGATGTTCTCCTTCGCTTCTTTAAGCGCGTTTTTGGCGATGTCCTCAGGCTTTTTGCCTTCGTGATAAACCTTAACCTCCAGCTGCTTGCCTATCTGGCGCAGCTGCTCCTGCGCAGCTGCCCTGTGGGTGTCGCAGGCGACGAGCGCGACGGAAAGGCCGCGTTTCTTGAACCAGAAGCCTAGCTTTCCTGCCGTCGTGGTCTTGCCCGAGCCGAACAGGCCGATGAGCAGGATGCGCTGGTTCCCCAGCGAAAGCTTGCCCTTCTCCCTGCCCAGCATGGCGACTATCTCGTCGTAGAGCGTCTTGATAAAATATTCCTTGAGGGTCATGCCTTTCGGCGTTTCTTTGAGAACGCGATTCTTGATATTCTGCGAGAGCTCGAAGACCAGTTTAACGTCTAAGTCGGACTGGATCAGCGTGCGCTGCAGGTCGCGCAGAATCGCCTCGACCGCTGCCCTGTCAACCACGCCGAGACCCATGACTCTTTTGAACACGTCCTTTATGCCTGTCCCGAACCTGTCAAGTACCATTCCACCACCGTAGAGGTGATAATAAATTCATGGTTATTATTTATAAATTCCAGTAAGCAGCAAAAGGGCAAAAATAAACAAGAAGGCAAAAAATCAAGCCTTGACAACGATGGTTTTCGCTACGATGTCGCCCAGCCTCTGCTTCTTTTCCGAGACAAGGACCACTATGAAGCCCAGCAGATACAATGCCAGCCCGTCGATGATCCTGAGTATCGTCCTCAGAAGCGCTTCCTCGAGCGTCAGCTTCTCGCCGCCTTCCCTTGTCACCTTTATGTTGACCAGCTTCTTGCCGATGGTCTGGCCGCTCTTGCTTTCGAAGTAGGCGAAGTAGAGAATCCAGACGATAAGCGCTATCACGCCAAAGGTCGCCCATAAGGCCGCGTTGGACATCGCCGCAAGCGGGTTTGCAAAGTTGGCCATCATGGAAAACATCGCCGTGGATAGGCCGAAGGGAACAGCTATTATTGCCGTGGCTATCAGCAGCAGGATGTGGTCGATTATCACTGCAATGGCCCTGCTCACAACGTTCGCATATTCAGCCATAAAATACCTCCATTTTATATCAATTAGATTATTTAGCCAGTCGCCTTAAAAACCGTCACTAAAGCTGAAAATGATAAAATAGAAAGAAACAAAAATAAAAAACTTAATAATGTTGCTCTTACTTGCCTGCGAGTTTCTTGCCCTTCACGACTACCCACAGCTTCTTCGTCATTTCGCTGGGGGTTATCCTGCCCTTGCCGAAAACATCTTCAAGAGTCTCTTTCCTGCCGGCAAAGCAAATCGTGTAACCACCAAAAGGTTTCTTAGCCATAATTACACCCCTTAAGATTTTATAATATTGATTGCATATTCTGCTTTATATATCTTTAGAGGG
>CAYGVQ010000017.1:10778-13678 GCA_964353515.1 uncultured archaeon | reverse complement strand
TCCGAGCTGGTTTCAGGCAGGCAGATCGAGCTTTCCGACCTCAAGGGAAGGAGCATTGCCATCGATGCCTATAACACACTTTACCAGTTCCTTTCGATCATTCGCGACCGCTTCACCGGCGAGCCGCTGCGCGATTCGAAAGGCCGCGTGACCTCGCATCTTTCCGGCCTCTTTTACAGGACGACCAATCTGCTGGAGAACGGCATAGACCCTGTTTTTGTGTTCGACGGAACGCCGCCGAAATTCAAGAAGAAGACATCCGAGATGCGCGAAGCCGCGAAAAGGGAGGCAGAAGGAAAACTGGAAGAGGCAAAGGCGAAAGGCGATGAAGAGGCGATAAGAAGATACGCTCAAGCGACCTCTAGGCTTACTGGCGACATGGTAGAGCATGCGAAAACGCTGCTTCGTTTGATGGGCATACCTGTCGTGCAGGCGCCCAGCGAAGGTGAGGCGCAGGCAGCCTACATGGCTAACACCGGCGTCGTCTGGGCAAGCGGCTCGCAGGACTGGGATTCGCTTTTGTTCGGCGCGGAAAGGATGGTCAAAAACCTGGCCGTCAGCGGAAAGAGGAAAGTCGCCCGCAAGGAGGACTACGTCGAGATTAAACCGGAAATAATCGAGCTGGGCAATGCGCTTTCGCAGCTCGGCATAAGCAGGGACCAGATGATAATGATAGGCATTCTGATAGGCACCGATTACAATCCAGGCGGGGTCAAGGGGGTTGGCCCGAAAACCGCGCTGAAAATGGTCAAAGGTAAGGGCTTCGAAGAAATTTTTGCCGGCGTGAAATGGGAGTTCGAAACCGAGCCGCGAGAGATATTCGACTTTTTCAGGAAACCGCCTGTATGCGACATAGGGATCGCAAGACCGAAACCTGACTTCGAAAGGCTCAGGAACTTCATGCTGGATTTCGCTTTCTCCGAGGAAAGGGTGGGGAAGATAATAGAAAGGCTAAACGAGCAGAGCAGCAGGAGATGCGAAGGCCTCAACAAGTGGTTCAAGTAGGAGGCGCACAATAGTCTAAATTTTTAATAATCAAAAGCTATATCAATATATAGAGGTATAATAGAATATCTTTTGTATAATTGTTGGCTGATGCAATGCTGGAAAGGGTTAAAACGGGTATAGAAGGCCTAGACGAAATAATGAACGGCGGCATCCCCAAAGGCCAGTTGGTCCTGATTTCAGGGACTTGCGGTACTGGCAAAACCACGCTATGCTCCCAGTACATATACAACGGCATTACCAAATTCAAGGAAAATGGCGTTTACCTTTCGCTGGAGGAAATGCCCCAGAACATAAAGAACAACGTCAGGCAGTTCGGCATCAATTTCGAGCAGTTTGAAAAAACCGGCAGATTCTCTTTCCTGAAATACGACCCTTACCACATCGAGGAGGTATTCGAGATACTTGAGTCCGCCGTAAAAGAGGTGGGCGCGCAGCGTGTGGTCATAGACTCTGTTTCGGCGCTTGGCATCCATGTCAGGGACAAGGCCGAGCTCAGAAGGATGATCTTCAACCTTTCAGCCATCCTGAGGAAACTAGGCTGCACGGCCATGCTCGTTTCCGAGATTGTGCCAGGCAGCTCCGGCATTTCGAGATACGGCGTCGAGGAATTCGTGACGGACAGCGTAATCGTGTTTTATTACGAGAGGAACGAATTCGCCTTCAGCAGGGCAATACAAATCTGGAAGATGAGCGGCTCCGACCATTCGAAAAAGCTCCACCCCTACAAGATAACAGAAAAAGGCATAACTGTCCAGCACCAGGACGAGGCCTTCATGAAAAATGTCTGATTTTTTCCCCAATTTTCTCTAAATCCTTAAGGGTAAGCTGCCCGCTTTCTTTTTCAAGCAAGCCGCGCTCCAGGCCCATTTTGGCGATGACCTCCCTTGCCATGTTTTTGGTGAAGTCCTTGGAAAGGATTTTTTTATTGAGGTTTATGATGCCTTCCATAAGCGCATTCCTCAGCTTCTTCGTCCTCTGCAGGAACAGCTCCCTTAAAATGAATTTGTCAGGCCTTTTTGCATAAGCCTTTTCTGACAGCGGCTTTATGATAATTACTACGGATTCGGTTTTGGGCGGGGGAGCGAAATCTTCTTTTTTTATCTTCATTTTCAAAGAAACACTGAAAAAACTGTTTACCCTCAGGGCGAGCATGGAATAGTTTTTTTCTCCGGGCTTGGATGTGATTGTCTTGTAAAAGCCTTCAGGAACGCTAAGAACAGCCAGAGAGAAATCCCTTTTCGTGAGTTTGCCGATCAACGGCTCGCATATCGAATACGGCATGTTAGAAACCACCTTGTTGAAGGCGATGCCATCGATGACATCAAGCGCGTTGCCGTATATTATCTCCACGTTTCCGCTATCGATTTTGCCTAGCACTTTCCTGAAGCTTCGGTCTATTTCTATCGCAATAATCTTCACTCCTTTCTTTGCAAGCATCTTTGTAAGAATGCCTGTCCCTGCTCCTATTTCCAAAACCTTATCCTGCCTTTCGAGTCTTGCGGCGGATACGATTTTCTCAACGGTTTTTTCATTCGTCATGAAATGCTGGTCTTGCGACAGGTCCGATTTCGCGGCATTTTCCAGTTTCATAATTTTTTCTCTCCCAGGAAATGGTCTATTTTTTTGATGAGCTCCTTGGATGAGACGAATTCGGGCATAATCACTATGTCAGCGCCTGCCTTGTACAATCTTTCTGCATCTATCTCCGTATGAGCCCTAGCAAAAATCCTTAGTTTGGGGTTGTATTTTCTGGCCCTTGCTATCACGAAAGAGGAAAGTTCTGCCGACGGTATGGTCAGCACCAGAAGCTTGGCCTTGCCGATAAAAATCTTTTGCAGCATGTCCTCATTTTCCGCGTCACCGAAGCGGACATATACGCCCCTCTTTCCCAG
>CAYGVQ010000017.1:4192-10678 GCA_964353515.1 uncultured archaeon | reverse complement strand
AATTCACGCGTTATGTTGCCGATAAGCAGCATTTCTGCCGCTATTATGAACATGAATTCGCTTGCCTGCCCCATGCCGAGGCCCACGTAACCGGAGGTTCTGCCGCCATATCCAAGTACGAGATAGGTGAGGGTGAGTATTACTGGTTTGAGTATGACCAGCAGCAGCAGAAGGGTGACGAAGAGCGGCAAGTAGTTTTGTATTGCCCAGAAATTCAGCTGCATGCCAAGGCTGGAGAAGAAAAGTATCGAGAAAAAATCGCGAAGAGAGTGGACCTCGCCTTCTATTTCGATGTTGTAGGGGAAGTTCGCCATCGATATACCTGCTATGAAACCGCCTATGGCAATGGAAAACCCCAGAAAATAAGAAACCCCTATGAAGAAAAAACAGTTTGCAATAGCGGTGAGGAAAAGTATTTCATGTTTCTTAGCCGCATAATCCAGTATTTTCGGGAAAAAGAATTTGTTCAGTAGAAGGGCTATGGCAAAAAGGCCAAGGCCCCTCAGTAGGATTAGTATCACGAATTCAAGGGATACGATGGCTTCAATGTTGCTCAGGAGCGGGAGCACGATAACCGCTATGATGTCCTGCAGCAGGAGGATGCCGAGCATTATCCTCCCGTGCAGCGTGTTGAGCTCGTTTCTGTCAGCCAGGATTTTAGCGACTATCATGGTGCTGGAAAAGGCCAGCAGCAGGCCGATGTAGATGGAAAGAACCGAGTCTAAGCCGAACAGCATGCCCACAAAGAAGCCTATGAAAAAGGTCAGAACAACCTGCAACGTGCCGCCGACGAGCGTTGCGAAACCTACGTGACTCAGTCTTCTGAAATCTATCTCCAGGCCAACGGAAAAAAGAAGGAAGACTATGCCAAGCTCGGAAAGGAGCGTTATTTCTTCGGTATTGGTGATGATGCCCAGTCCCACCGGTCCTACTATCAAACCCGCAAGCACGTAGGCTATTATTATAGGCTGCCTCAGGAACCTGGCTATGTAAGCCAATATAGCCGAAAATAAAATTATTATACCTATGTCGAATAAAAGAGGCAGGGCCATATTATAATTTTAATCTACCAATAATAAAAAACGGGACCTTTATGGGAGCCGAAGAGGATATAAGGCAGCTTGAAGATGAGATCAAAAAAACCAAGTACAACAAGGCCACTCAGTATCACGTAGGTTTGCTGAAGGCAAAACTAGCTAGGCTCAAGGACAAGCAGGAGGCTTCCGGCTCGAAAAAGGCTGGCTTCAGCTACTCGGTGAGGAAAACAGGCGATGCAACCATCCTCCTTGTCGGCTTCCCGTCAGTAGGCAAATCCACGCTGCTCAATAAGATAACGTCCGCTTCCTCGAAGGTCGGCGATTACGATTTCACAACGCTTGACGTAATACCCGGCATGATGGAATACAATTCATCGCATATCCAGATACTTGACATACCTGGCGTCGTAACAGGCGCATCTTCAGGGAGAGGCCGCGGCAAGGAAATACTCTCCGTGATAAGAAACGCCGACCTGATAATAATTATGATAGACAGGCCGGAACAACTTCCTGTCATCGAGAGGGAACTGTACGATTCAGGCTTCAGGCTTAACGCAAAAAGGCCCGAGGTGCTCATAAAGAAAACGGAAAGGGGAGGCATCAAGATAAGCGGCGTAAGGTTCAGGCACATCGACGGCAAGATGGTTAAAATTGTTATGAACGAGCGCGGCATGCACAACGCGGACGTCATAATAAGGGAGGATGTTACCCTAGAGAGGCTAATCGATGCGACATGCGGCAACAGAGTGTATGTAAAAGCAATCGTGGTCTTCAACAAAATCGATACGCTATCAGAGGATAAGAGAAAAACTCTTTCCAAGGACTTTGTCCAAGTCTCTTCGCTTGAAGGGGAAGGTATAGAAGAGCTTAAGAAAATGATCTGGGATAAGCTAGATCTTATGAGGATATATATGAAAAGAGTCGGCAAACAGCCCGACATGGATAAACCCCTGATCGTCAAAAAGGGCTCGACAGTCCTCGACATCGCTGAAAGGATACACAAGGAATTCGCCAGAAATCTGGAATACGCCCGCATCTGGGGTGCTTCGGCGAAATTCCCGGAGCAGAAGGTTGGCGTCAAGCATATTCTTAGGGACGGCGATATTGCCGAGCTTCATATGCAATGAATTTAAGGCAGCACCGAGAATAAGAATTATGGCCAAATTTCGTTGTATACAGTGCGGGTGGGAAGGGAAACCCATCATAATGGAGCCGGTCACAAAGGTATGCCCGAAGTGCGGTTCTGTGAGACTGGAAAAACTCAAAAAGTAAGCTTAGCCGGGCTGTGCTGAATGACAAGTTATATCTAGGATGGTGCCTTTCTCCTTCTAGCCGTTTTTGCCGGCTTCTGCCTGCTCTGTTGCCTGGACATGGTTCTTAACGCATAATTCACAGGGTTCTTTATTTTATGGCATACGTCGTCAGGCTTGCATACGCCGAAAGCCTTGTACCATCCCTCGTTTATGCAATTCGGTGGGAGTGCATCCTTGCTCCTTGCCCTATGCCACCTGACCTGCGAACGGATGTAGTTCTCTCGCAGCGGAGGCTTGTTCTTGGCGTTCCACTCGAGCATGAATTTTTCGATTTCGCTCCAGTTCCATTTTGAGGAGCGAAGGAAGTTGAGCAGGATGAATATCGATCTTTTCCTTCCGTCAGAAAGGCCGTTCAGGATGTTCTTTATGCATGGAGGGAAGCTCTCGGCAGGGACAGGTCTGGTTATCTCGAACTTCCTTTCTTTGGCTCTTTCGCTCTTTTGCTTCATCCTAACATACCAGTCTATGGTTTCGGCTATAAGCAACTCGGCTTCGTACGAAGCGCCTGCCTCCAGAAATTTGTTTTCCACCTTTACCATATCCGGCCTTGCCTGCATCCTTTCGAAGTCCCCGATTTTATCCGCTTTCACGGGCAGGGAAACCAGGAAGGTTTTGCTGTTAAGCGAGTAGGGAAGGCGGAAGAGATGGCGTGGCGATATCAGGACAGGGTCGATGTCAACCACCTCGTAAACGTTCATGCCTTCGTCAGTGAGTATTTTGCCGAGAGGTTTGTTTATTTGACCGGAGATTTCCTCTGCGGAGAAGTGCCTGAAAAGGTTCCTCTCGAGTCTCTCGAAAACGAATTCCCTAAGGTACATCACGATCTTTCTGGCAAGCTCGGGGTAAAGAGAAACCGATGGTTTGTAATCAACCGTTTTCGGAACCGCCTCCCACGGCACGCCTATATGAAAGCCCGTGCCGCCTGTGAATTTCACGGATACGCTTTTTATGTCGTGTTTCTTCAGGCCCCACAAGAACGCTTCTGCTGCGATTCTGCCGTGCTCGAAAAGCTTGCAGTCTATGTCGAATATCAAATCCCACCCCGTCCTCAGCTGCTCGTAATTGTCCTGGCGCAGGCTCATGGGCTGCGACCATCGCTCTAGTGAGCCGTGGAATTCGACCACGCCCGTCTTGACCATCGCCGTTATGTCGTTCGGGTAAAGTATCACATTCGGCCTCTGCGAGAAATTGCCGTTCCTGAATACACCCACGATCTCCCTATCCTTGCTGAAGTTGAGGAGGAAGTTCTGTATGTCTTCGCGGCTGTAATACTCGTAAACCTTTCTGAGGTCCATCATAGCTATAGATTAATGGAAGGGATTAAATTATTTGTCCTTGAAACAATCTATACATATGAAGGTCGTTTTTTCTCCGGAATGCCTGGGCTACGACTCGCCCGGCCATCCTGAGGCGAGCGAGCGCGTAAGAAGAACATATGAATTGCTGAAGGGATTTAAGGACTTCGGTTTCGTTAAACCCGAACCCTGCACGAGACAGGATCTGCTCCTCGTCCACGCGAAAAAAATGATCGACACGATAAAACGCGGCAGCTTCATCAACTTCGAAACCCCTCCACTGCCGCACATTTACGAATATGCAAAGCTCTCAGCAGGCGGCGCTGTTCTTACCATGGAAACCGCTTTGAAAGAAGGAAAGGCATTTTCGCTGATGCGGCCGCCAGGCCATCACGCAGGGAAAGCGAGCTTTGAAGGCTTCTGCTATTGCAACAACATCGCCATCGCTGTTACGAAGGCCCTGAAAAAGGTCGGGAGAGTCGCGATACTCGACATCGATGTCCATCACGGCAACGGCACGCAGGACATATTCCTCGGTAAGAAAAATGTAATCTACGTCTCACTGCATCAATACGGCAACTTCTATCCCGGCACAGGCAAGCATTCTGAAGCGAATTGCTACAATTTCCCGCTTGAAAGCTTGACCGAGGAATCGCTCTATCTGCAGAAGCTCGAGGTCGCGCTGGAAGTAATCGAACGTTTCAAGCCTGATCTCGTAGCGATATCGGCGGGCTTCGACACGTTCAAGGACGATCCGCTCGCAGGCCTGAAGCTCGATATCGATACGTACTCGAAAATCTCGAAAATGATAGCCGATCTTAACAAGCCGAGCTTCGCAGTTCTCGAAGGCGGCTACAGCGATAAGCTGCCGGAATGCATTCATGCGTTCCTGAAAGGTTTTTAAAAGCATTTGAACAAATAATTCATATGAACTCCGGTCTTACAACCACGACTACGACTTTTTGCTAGTCGTCGGTCTGGGCCGGACTGATTTTGACTTTGCCTCCGGCCAGCCGAGAGTTTAATTAACAGCGAAAACAAAAAATAAAGGTAAGGTGATGGCGGATGAAAATACTGCTGTTGCATTCGGATTTCATAGAATGGGAACCCAAAGAGAAGGCGATCAAGCAGGCTGAAGATGTCGAGAAAAAGGTTAGCAGCGTAAAGGACGTATTGGTTGTTTTTTCAGCGGTAGAGAAGACGGACGAGGGGAAAGAAAAGACGATAATAGAAAAGGCATCGAAGGAAATAATCGATGTCATGAAGGAAGTTAAGGCCGATAATGTTGTCATCTATCCGTACGTCCACCTTACCAAAAACCCGTCATCTCCATCGGCTGCGCTTAATGTTCTCAAAGGCATAGAAAGCCATCTTAAAGGCAAAGGCATTGCTGTCCAATGCGCGCCTTTCGGCTATTACAAGCGCTTCACCATCGCCGTCAAAGGCCATCCGCTTTCGGAGCTTTCGAGGGAAATCTTGCCAGGCGAGGTAGAAGCTGTCGGTGAGGTTTCAAAGGCGGTCGAAAAGGAGAAAGAGCTGCACTCGGAGTGGTATATCCTGGACATGAAAGGTAAAATGCACAAGCTGAGCGTCGAACAAGGAAATATCAAAGGCTTCGATTTTTCGAAGCACAAGAACCTTGAGAAATTCGCGCTTTATGAAATGGCGAAATCAAGAATCGCTGACAAAGAGCCGCCCCATGTCAAGCTCATGAGGAAACTCGAGCTGGTAGACTATGAAAGCGGCAGCGACCCGGGGAATTTCCGCTTCCTGCCGAAAGGCAGGCTGGTAAAAAGCCTGCTGGAAGATTACGTTACAAAGAAGATGATCGACTACGGCGCGATGGAGGTCGAAACTCCCATAATGTATGACTACGAGCATCCAGCGCTCAAGGACTATCTTAACCGCTTCCCTGCAAGGCAATACACGATCGAAACGCCGAACAAGCGAGTGTTTTTGCGCTTCAGCGCTTGTTTCGGCCAGTTCCTGATGGCGAAGGATGCGAACATTTCCTACCGCAACCTTCCCGTGAGGATGTACGAAATGACGAGATATTCTTTCCGCGTGGAGCAGCGCGGAGAACTCGCCGGCTTGCGTCGCCTGCGAAGCTTTACCATGCCGGACTGCCATGCGATATGCAAGGACGTTGAGCAGGCCAAAGAGGAACTGCTCAGAAGGCTGGATCTGGCGAAGGACGTGCTGCAGGGCATAGGGGTTCCGCTGGAGGAAAATCTTGAAGCAGCGCTGAGGACCGTTAAGGATTTTTACGAAGACAACAAGGCCTTTCTTAAGGCGGTCGTGAAGAAAATAGGCAAGCCCGTCCTGCTAGAAATATGGAGCAAGCAATCCTTCTACTTTATTTTCAAGTACGACCTGAACTTCGTCGACTGCCTGGATAAAGCGGCAGCGCTGACAACGGACCAGATAGATGTGGAGAACGCGAAGCGTTACGGCATCATGTACATGGACAGCGATAACAAGAAGAAGTACCCGATAATTCTGCATTTGTCGCCTTCGGGAGCGATAGAGCGCGTGATGTACGCGTTGCTCGAGAAGGCGCACATGGAAGCGACGAAAGGGAAGAATCCCATCCTGCCGCTTTGGCTTTGCCCGACACAGGCGAGGTTCATCCCGGTTTCCGACAAGTTCCTGAAACAGGCGGAAGCGATAGCCGAGGAAATCACGCAAGAATGCATACGCGTCGACGTGGACGACAGGAGCGAGAGTGTGCAGAAGAAGATTCGCAACTCTGAGGTTGACTGGATCCCTTTCGCGATTGTCATCGGCGAAAGGGAAATCAAGGAGAATAAGCTTGCGGTAAGGTTCAGGGAAACAGGAAAG
>CAYGVQ010000017.1:0-4092 GCA_964353515.1 uncultured archaeon | reverse complement strand
CGAAAGGGAAATCAAGGAGAATAAGCTTGCGGTAAGGTTCAGGGAAACAGGAAAGGTTGAAAAGCTATCGAAAAAGGCTTTTGTAGAACTGATCAGAAAGCAGACGGCAGGCAAGCCCCTCAAGGCGCTTCCCTTGCCGAGGCTGCTCACAAAAAGGCCTATCTTTATAGGATAAAAGCCCTAGAAGGCGGCCGCATATATTTATATTCAAGCCTCTCTAAAGATTAGATAAAACTTATGAAGTGATATCCATGAAGCTGATATTCCTAGGGGCACCGGGGGTAGGGAAAGGGACATACGCATCCAGAATATCCGCGATACTTGGAATAGCCCACATATCGACAGGAGACCTCTTAAGGGACGAGGTAAAAAACGGGACGAAACTCGGCATGGAGGCAAAGGGCTACATGGAAAGGGGTGAGCTGGTCCCGGACAAACTTGTCAACATGATTCTCAAGGAAAGGATAAGCCATAAAGACTGCTTGAAGGGCTTCATACTCGACGGCTTCCCGAGAACGATAAACCAAGCGGAAGAGCTCGCAAAAATAACCAAGATAGACCTTGTTGTTAACATAAGCCTAAGGAAAGACCTGCTTATAAAGAAGCTCGCGGCAAGAAGGATATGCAGGGGCTGCGGCAAGATATACAATATTGCCGACATAAAAGAAGGCAAGATACATCTGCCTCCGCTGCTGCCGAAAAACGAGGGCATGTGCGACGCCTGCGGCGGAGAAATTTACCAGAGGCCTGACGACAACACCAGGGTAATAGAGGAGAGGTTCATCGCGTACGAGAAGCAGACCAAGCCCCTGATCGCCTTCTACAAACAAAAGCGTCTGCTGCAGGACATAGAGGTCGTCGGAGGACCTGATATGATGGTCCCGAAGATAATAGAGCTCATAAAAAAGCATGTAAAATGAAGTGCAAATATATTTTTAAAGCATGCTTCAGCGATGAAGGAAGATGCAGAAACCGACCTAATACTGTGGTTCAAGCAAGAACAGCAAGTCAATTTAATTATGCAAAATAAATAACGTATAGATAACATGCCAAATTGTCCTTATTGTGACGTTGCCATGACTGAGGACAGAGGTGTATACAGATGCATAGTCTGCAGAAGAGAATTTTACGAACAAGACGGCAGGCTGATGCCCGCCACAATCAGAAATGCCATAGCCATGAAAAATAGAATTAGATATGCGGAAAGCGCATATGACAAGGCTGTTGACATTCTTTCACACCTGGAAAAAGAGGAGAACAAAAATTTGCTTGTTTCTATATTACGGAAGGCGGGTAAAAATGTGAAACCAAGCGATTTCGAAGGAGCCAGACTGGAAATTTATAAGGAAAGGGAGGAGCTAACGAAAAAATATGGTCTAAGGATGTATCCCCTTACAATAAGAATATCTCCTGAAAAATCTTCTGATCTTGAAAGGAGATTGAGGAGGGACCCGAATGTAGGCATGGGCGGGATAAATATAGCAGTTAAAGCCTGGCCCTTCAGCTCCGTGGGAGGCATAAGATTATCTTTTAAGGGCGGGATAATCACGCCTGAGCATGAGGATTTGCACGGCACCTTCAACGTATACAGGGGGGATAGAAAACAAGACAATTACGCCATTTTTGAGATTATAGAATCATGGATGCTGAATGAGATCAATTCATACAGGAATGAGGTGGAGAAAAATTGCAGCGATGAACTGGAAAGAGGGGACTATAAAGTGGTGAATACATACTGGAGTCATTTCATAAAGGGCTATCTGCTTGAGACCTATCTCCCAAAATATCTCAGGGCGATTAAAGTTAAACACAGGCTTGATGAAAAAAATTTGAACGCTGCGGAAAACATAGTGAAAAAGCACCTTGAAGAAATAATGCCCATAATCGCAAGATTGCAAACAGAATATGACGAAAGCGTCTTGAGCAGGATTTTCATAAAATCCAGGGACTTCAATGATGTCAAAATGTGGTACGAAAGAAAGGACATATTGGCGCAGTGGCAGAAAAGGGCTCTGGTGGAAAGGGAGAGGGAAGTTAAAAAGTTTATAGTTGAAAATTACCAGCAACTTCATTCTTCTTTCAAGAAAGATTACGAAAGATACAAAGTTGTGCTTATGGTAAAAAAATACTGGAGATTTATAGGCGACCCAAAGGATGAAGACAGCATGGACAAATATATCGAAAAACTTATAAGGGATGCTATCGGTCCGAAAGGAGGGAAGGGGATGGCCGAAGAAGTGGGCAAAGATCTTGATGAACTAGAAAAAGAAGAGGAGACCGAAGACAAAAAGGAAGCGGAAGGCGTCGGTAAAGACCTCGAGGAGCTGGGCGAGGAAGGGGGTAAAGAAGAGGCTGATGAAGCAAAGAAAATAGGTGATGAACTCGATGAAATCTAGTGGGCGTTCATTTCCCGTTTATCTCTATTTTTTAACCTTACTGGGACAATTAATTAATATAAAGCTGCATGTGATGCTATGGGGTTTTTAGACAGGTTCAACAGAACAAACAGGGTGGAAAGATTTGAGGAAAGGCATTATCTTAGCGAGGATGATAAAAACAAAATCAACGCTGAGGTCAAGAAGGTTTACCATAACATTCTGCAGGGCTATATGACAAGAGCCCAAGGGAAAGAGCACATACTAAAATACATAACTTTATTGCTGAAGACGAAATACCCTGGCATAGATTTTGAGAAAACCGGCCTCGCGGGCAAGATAAACCGATACGCTTCCATGAAGATAAGGAAGTTGGATGAAGGTGATATTGGACTGGGAGAAGCCAAAAGAGAAGGCGAATCTAACAAGATTAGAAATGACCTAAAAAGAGAAGCCGATAAATTCATAGGGTACAGGGTAAAAAACAGGTTAGGCGGACCTTCTGAAGACGAGCTTCGTGTTTTTCTTGATAATTATGCGCGCTCAAAGGGTTACTCGGCACGCGGTTTTATTGAAGAAGTTGTTAGCGAATACCATATCACCGGCACAGTTTCACCAATAGCTGCGAGTGGCAAAGAATTTGAAAAATACAAATACGGATCTGAAAAAATTCCCAGAAGCAACGTCAACATAGAAAAAATGCTCAGAAAGGAGGAGAGAGACAAGATCAAGGAAACTGCAACAAGAGGCCTTGTGGAAGATGTCATGGAAAAAAGAGGCACTGCCGATGCGTGGATCGGGGCCAATGAAAAACGCAAGAAGGAGATGGCAAAGGAAATAATCGAAGAGATGCAAATATTGTGGGACTCTTAATAAATTCAATTTAAGGTTGACTGAATGGTACATGAGATGTTGAGCGAGAAAGGTAAAAGAGCGCTTATACGCATTTTCGAGGATGCAAAATATCGCATCATAGGGCAGCCCACAACTGACCCAACGGCAAGGCCGTTCCCCAATATAACCCCTGTCCTGATAAATGCCGTCAAAACAACCACGCGCAATAACATTAAAACTGTTTTGATGAATGAAGGTTACACAATAACCGCTGCCTTGGACAAGAGCATTATAGATTTTGTCAATGCTAATGTAGATCGTTTAATTGGCGAAGCGAAAGGCATGAGGATTGGGGCCTTAACCGGAATAGATGACAAAAAGGCGGAAGCTGCGAAAAAGGCGTATCAGATAGGCGACACTGCCGCTCCGCCTGCGGGCTATACCGGCCCTTATGCGCCCCAGTGGCTGAGGAAAGGCTACAAGCCTTTCAAGCTGCTTTCCGAAAAAACGGGTCACAGGGTTCAGACAGTTTTCTTTTCACTGATACTCCTTGTGATTGGCATCACGATAACCGCGATTGTAGGCAGCATATGGTATCTTATCGGTTTCATGTTCTGGGCCTTTTATACCATCCTTCCTGATCCGGAAGAAATCAAAATGACTGAAACTCCTGGAACGTGGTTTGGCAGTTTTTTAAGCGGCGATGACAAGGAAATGGCCAGGGAAAACAGGACCAACACGGGCGTAGCTTTTATGAAAGCGGTGTCAAAGGTAGGCGTAATAGTATGCTTTATAGGAGGCCTTTATTCACAGCAGTTTCCCTTGTCTAACCTGCTGCTGCTGTTCCTGGCCTTCGGTTCTTATTTCTCGATGAAGATCGAAT